>NZ_JBGBPT010000014.1:0-127590 GCF_041106355.1 Streptomyces sp. BF23-19
CGGGTGCACACATCACTTAGAGCGGGCACGTCATGTCGGAATAAGACCGACGCGCCACAACGTCCTCGCTGTGTTTTCGCCTGCCAGTGCCCGAAGGCCCGACAGGTCTTTTTCAAAGGAACCTCATCCACCGAAGTGGACGGGGTATCAACTTCTGGCGTTGATTTTTGGCACGCTGTTGAGTTCTCAAGGAACGGACGCTTCCTTTGTACTCACCCCCGCGACATCCGCTGGGGCTTTCCTCCGGGCTTTCGTTCTGTTCTTGCGTTTCCGACTCTATCAGACTCTTTCGTGTCCGACTTCCTCGGCGCTTTCCAGGTTTTCGCTTTCGCGTTTTCCCTTTCCGGCGGTTCCGACTCTATCAGAAGTTTTCCACCGGATTTCCCGGCTTCGGATTCCTGAATGAGGAGTCGGTTGTACCCCACTGGAATTCAATTCCTTTTGGGGGCGAGAGAGAGTTTAAACCATCGCTGCCGAACTTGTCCAGTTCGAGGCAACCGTTCGAATCTACCTCCCCGCGCGCTCCGTGTCAACGGTCTTCGCGGGACGACGAGGAGACTAGCAGCTCAACAGGCTTGTACGCACATCAGGCCGCGGTCGGGAGCGTCGCCGTCTGGTCGGCCGCCTCCACGTCTCCCACGTCGCCGGCGCGCGCGGCCCTGCCGCCCAGGATGAAGACGTACAGCAGGAACGCGACCTCGGCCGCGACACCGATCGCGATGCGGGCCCAGGTGGGGAGGCCCGACGGGGTCACGAAGCCCTCGATCAGGCCCGAGACGAAGAGGACCACCGCGAGGCCGATGGCCATGCCGAGGGCGGTGCGGCCCTGTTCCGCGAGGGCCGCACGGCGGGTGCGGGGGCCCGGGTCGATGACCGTCCAGCCCAGGCGCAGGCCCATGCCAGCGGCCACGAACACCGCGGTCAGTTCGAGCAGGCCGTGCGGAAGGATCAGGCCCAGGAAGACGTCGAGGCGGCCGGCGGAGGCCATCAGGCCGATGCCCACGCCGAGGTTGGCCATGTTCAGGAAGAGGATCCAGAGCACCGGTATCCCCAGGAACGCTCCCAGCACCAGGCAGATCGCCGCCGCCTGGGCGTTGTTCGTCCAGACCTGGGCGGCGAAGGAGCCCGCGGGGTGGCTGGAGTAGTACGTCTCGTACTCGCCGCCCGGCTGCGTGAGCGCCTTCAGTTCCTCGGGGGCCGCGATGGCGCTCTGGACCTCCGGGTGCGTGGCTATCCACCAGCCGATGAGCACGCCGAGTGCCGTGGAGAGCAGGGCCGTCGGTATCCACCAGCGGCGGCTGCGGTAGACCGCGGCCGGGAAGCCTGCGGTGAAGAAGAGGGCGGCGTCGCGCCAGCCGGCCCGGCGGGTGCCGGTCACCGTGGCGCGGGCGCGGGCCACGAGCTGGGTCAGCCGGCCGGTGAGCATCGGGTCCGGGGCGCTGGACTGGATCTGCGAGAGGTGGGTGGAGGTGCGCTGGTAGAGCGCGACGAGTTCGTCGGCCTCGTCACCGGTGAGCTTGCGGCCGCGGCCCAGGAGCTGCTCCAGGCGGTCCCACTCCGCACGGTGTGCGGTCACGAAGACGTCGAGATCCATCCGGTTGCCGCTCCCCTGTCCCAGGTCCCCTGGCCATTGCCTATTCCTAGTGTGGTCAGCTTGGCAGACTGGAGGCCTTAGGGGCGGGGGCAGGTCATATGAGAGGTGCTGTGGTGAGCGATCTGGTGACGGGGGACGCGGTGGTCCTGGGGCTCCGGCCCGCGCGGCTGCCGAGCCGCGGGCTGGCGATCCTCCTGGACCTGGCCGTGTACGTCACCGGATACGTGCTCATCTCCGTCGGGCTGACCGTGGCCACGGCCTCGTTGGACCTGGCCGCCCAGGCGGCCGTAGCCGTGGCGACCTTCCTGCTGTTCCTGGTGGGCGTACCGATCGCGGTGGAGACGCTGTCCCACGGGCGGTCGCTCGGCAAGCTCGCCTGCGGGCTGCGGGTCGTCCGGGACGACGGCGGACCGATCCGGTTCCGGCACGCTCTGGTGCGCGGATCCATGGGGGTCGTGGAACTGATCCTGACCTTCGGGTCCATCGCGTGCATCGCCTCGCTGGTGTCGGCGCGGGGCCGGCGGCTCGGGGACGTGTTCGCGGGGACGCTGGTGGTCCGGGAGCGGGTGCCGGGGACGCGCGTGATGCCGGTACCTCCGCCGCCGCCGTGGCTGGCCGGGCGGTTCACCGGGCTGGACCTGTCGGCGGTGCCGGACGGGCTGTGGCTGGCGATCCGCCAGTACCTGACGCGGATGAACCAGCTGGATCCGCAGGTCGGTGCCACGATGGCGGTGCGGCTCGCCGACGATCTGGTCGCGCGTACCGGGGCGCCGCCGCCGGCCGGGGTGCCGGCCGCCGCGTTCCTGATGGCGGTGGTGCACGAACGGCAGACGCGGGACGCCGCCCGGGCGTTCCGGCCGGCTGCCGCCGGGCCTGGCACCGGGTACGCGCCCGCGCCGGCACCCGCGCCGATGCCGATGCCGATGCCGATGCCGATGCCGATGCCGGGGACGATGCCTGTCGTGGCGCCGGTCCCTTACGTGGCTCCCGCGCCGGCGGCACCCGTGGCGCCCGTCGCACCCGTACCGCCCGTGGAGTCTCCGCGCGCCGGCGGGTTCGCGCCGCCCGCCTGAGCGGTCACTGTTCCTCGAAGGTCGAGGGCGGTGTCTCCAGGTGTTCGAGTTCGATGCCGGGGGCCGAGAGCACCACGTCCCCGGCGATGTGGACCGTGTGGACCTCGCCCGTGTCCAGGGCGCTGACCTGGTACTCGTCCACCAGCAGCGGGCCGCTGTCCGTGGGGTGTTCCTGCCGGGCCACAAGGGCCCAGGCCTGGTCGACGGTACGGGGTGCCAGTACCGGGTCGGTGAGGGCCAGGAGCCGGACGCGGGTCGCGGGGGCGCCGGGGGTCAGGCGCAGCAGGCGGGTCGTGGCGACGAGGAAGGCCGGGGAGGTGCCGGTGAAGCCGGGGGCGGCGATGTTGCCCTCGGTGGCCTCGGTGCCGGTGGGGTCGGTACGGACCCAGGTGACGCCGTCGATGGCGGCGCCGCGCACCTGCCAGCTCGCGGCGTTGAGCTCCATGCGGATGGGGCGGCCCAGCTCGTCGACGGCCAGGTCGACGGAACCGCGGTGGTCGCCGTCCGGGCCGGTGAGCTGGGAGACGTAGCGCCAGCCTGAGGGGCCGGGCGCGCAGTGGAAGTGCTCCTCGCCGAGCGGGGTGTGGTCGTGCGGGTCGTGGAGCGAGTAGCGGCCGCGGGGCATGGTGCGCACTCTTCTTGGGGTCGAGGGATACGGGGCAGGCCCCCGGCACGGGTGCCGGGGGCCTGCTTCACGTTCTGCCGCCGCTGATCAGAGGCTGATCAGGGGTTGATCAGTAACGGTAGTGGTCCGGCTTGTACGGGCCCTCGACCTGGACGCCGATGTACGCGGCCTGCTCCGGGCGGAGCGTGGTGAGGCGGACGCCGAGGGCGTCGAGGTGCAGGCGGGCGACCTTCTCGTCGAGGTGCTTCGGGAGCACGTAGACCTCGGTCGGGTACTCCTGCGGCTTGGTGAAGAGCTCGATCTGGGCCAGGGTCTGGTCCGCGAAGGAGTTCGACATCACGAAGGACGGGTGGCCGGTCGCGTTGCCGAGGTTCAGCAGGCGGCCCTCGGAGAGGACGATCAGAACCTTGCCGTCGGGGAACTTCCAGGTGTGGACCTGGGGCTTGACCTCGTCCTTGACGATGCCGTCGATCTTGGCCAGGCCGGCCATGTCGATCTCGTTGTCGAAGTGGCCGATGTTGCCCACGATGGCCTGGTGCTTCATCTTGGCCATGTCGGCGGCCATGATGATGTCCTTGTTGCCCGTGGTGGTGATGAAGATGTCGGCCGTCTCGACGACGTCGTCCAGGGTGGCGACCTGGTATCCGTCCATCGCCGCCTGCAGCGCGCAGATCGGGTCGATCTCGGTGACGATGACGCGCGCGCCCTGGCCGCGGAGGGACTCGGCGCAGCCCTTGCCGACGTCGCCGTAGCCGAAGACGACCGCGACCTTGCCGCCGATGAGGACGTCGGTGGCGCGGTTGATGCCGTCGATCAGGGAGTGGCGGCAGCCGTACTTGTTGTCGAACTTCGACTTGGTGACGGCGTCGTTCACGTTGATCGCCGGGAACAGCAGGGTGCCCTCGGACATCATCTCGTAGAGGCGGTGGACACCGGTGGTGGTCTCCTCCGTCACGCCGCGGATCTCGGACGCGAGCTGGGTCCACTTCTGGGGGGACTCGCCGAGGGTGCGGTTGAGCAGGGTGAGGATGTGGGCGTACTCCTCGGAGTCCGCCGTCGACGGGTCCGGGGCGGAGCCAGCCTTCTCGAACTCGACGCCCTTGTGGACGAGGAGGGTGGCGTCACCACCGTCGTCGAGGATCATGTTCGGGCCGCCGGTGGGGGTGTTCGGCCAGGTCAGCGCCTGCTCCGTGCACCACCAGTACTCCTCCAGCGTCTCGCCCTTCCAGGCGAAGACGGGTACGCCCTGCGGGTTCTCCGGGGTGCCGTTCGGGCCCACCGCGATGGCCGCGGCGGCGTGGTCCTGGGTGGAGAAGATGTTGCAGGAGGCCCAGCGGACGTCGGCGCCGAGGGCGACGAGGGTCTCGATGAGCACGGCGGTCTGCACGGTCATGTGCAGCGAGCCGGTGATGCGGGCGCCGGCCAGGGGCTGCGCCTGCGCGTACTCGGCGCGGATCGACATCAGACCCGGCATCTCGTGCTCGGCCAGGGTGATCTCCTTGCGGCCGAACACGGCAAGGGAGAGGTCTGCGACCTTGAAGTCCATGGGTGCTGCTCCTCATGGTTCGAGAGGGTGGGTACGGCTGGGCCGTGCGCCGTCCTGGGGACGGGACACCGAGCACAGTCCGTCGGGGGTCCTCTCTCCCCTCGGCCGGTCGCAGGGACCGCCCGACCCGCCATCAGCAGCGACGCCTGACACTGGGCACGAATCTACACCGATCGGTGGAGCGAGCCCCAGTCGGACGAGGAAGAAGCCGGGTGGTGATGCGCGGACAGCCGGTGCCGGGAGGGGGCGCGGGCCGCGCCTGACGCGGCGTCGACCAGGGGGTACGGAGAGAGATCCGGTGATCGGGGCCCGACCTCCGTCCAGTTTCGGCCGGACCGTATTCTTCCGGCCGTTCGCACTGGTGGGAGGGGTTACGGAGTCATGGAACACAGACCTGGGCGCATACGGGGGATATGGGCGATCGTCCTCCTGATATCGGGCGTCGCGCTGAACGCCGGCGCGATCGCGCTCATGCTGAGCCTGTTCAAGCCGGTGATCTATGGCGGCGACGCCATGCTGCCCACGCTCAGCGATGGGGACCGGGTCCTGCTGAAGAAGGATCCGCCGGAGGTGCGTCGTGGTGACATCGTCAGTTACGAGAGCGTCGCGTGGCAGAGGAGCGGGCCCTCCATCGGGCGCGTGGTGGCGGTGGAGGGCGACCACATCGCCTTCGCGAAGGGGGACGCCACCCTGACCCTCAACGGGCAGCCGCTCGACGAGCCCTACGTACTGGGCGGCGCTCCCGGGGACCCGGGCTTGAGCTTCGCCGTCTCGGTGCCGAAGGGCCGGGTCTTCGTCCTGGGTGACAACCGGGGCAACTCCGAGGACTCCCGCTACTTCCCGGAGCTCCAGTACGGCACGCTGGCGGTGTCGGACGTGACGGGGGTCCGCGTCCCCGAGAAGAACGCGCTGATGTTGACTTTCGGCCTGGCATCGTCCGTCGGGACCCTCGCCCTTCCCGTGGGGCTCGGGCTGGGCATCGCCGCGCTGGTGGCGCGGCGGAAGCAGCCGGTGCCGGCGGGACCCGTCTGGGGCGCCGTACACGTCGAGGAGTCGTAGCCACCGAAGTGCGAAGGCCCCCGCGGGCTGCTGCTCGCGGGGGCCTTCGGGCGTTCGTGGCTACTTGGTGGCTTCGGGACGGTAGATGTCCGGCTCCAGGTAGATCACCCGGGCGATCGGGACCGCCTCGCGGATGCGGGCCTCGGCCGCGTTGATCGCGTCGGCCACCTGGGTCGCGGTGTCGTTGCCCTCGACCGCGATCTTGGCGGCGACCAGCAGTTCCTCCGGGCCCAGGTGCAGGGTGCGCATGTGGATCACGCGGGTGACGACGTCCCCGTCGACGAGCGCGGTCTTGATCTTCTCGATCTCTTCGATGCCGGCGGCCTCGCCGAGCAGCAGGGACTTGGTCTCCGCGGCCAGGACGATCGCGATCACGATGAGCAGGACACCGATGCACAGGGTGCCGATGCCGTCCCAGACGCCGTTGCCGGTCAGCAGGGCGAGGCCGACGCCGCCGAGGGCCAGCACCAGGCCGACGAGCGCACCGAGGTCCTCCAGGAGGACGACGGGCAGCTCGGGGGCCTTGGCGCGGCGGACGAACTGGGTCCAGGTCTGCTTGCCTCGGATCTCGTTCGACTCCTTGATCGCGGTGCGGAAGGAGAAGGACTCGGCGATGATCGCGAAGACGAGGACGCCGACCGGCCAGTACCAGGCCTCGATCGGGTGCGGGTGGTTGATCTTCTCGATGCCCTCGTAGATGGCGAACATGCCACCGACGGTGAAGAGCACGATGGAGACCAGGAAGGCGTAGATGTAGCGCTCGCGCCCGTACCCGAAGGGGTGTTGCGGCGTCGCCTCGCGCTTGGCCTTCTTGCCGCCGAGCAGCAGCAGCCCCTGGTTCCCGGAGTCGGCCAGCGAGTGGACGCTTTCCGCGAGCATCGACGAGGAGCCGCTGAAGAGGAATGCCACGAATTTGGCTACAGCGATGGCGAGGTTGGCGGCGAGTGCCGCCACGATCGCCTTGGTACCGCCCGACGCGCTCATGGGTGCAGGGTGTCCTTCCTAGCCACTGACTACCGGCCGCACATTGTTGCAGCCGGTGGGAGGGACGCTACGTCAGACCACCACGGTGGCACGGAAGATCGTCCCGCTTCCGGACAGTTCGACCTTTTCGCCCGCCGGTACGAAGACCGACTCGCCGGGACGCAAGGCCAGTTCGCCGGCCTGCGGGGAGCCGGCCGCGCAGAGCAGGATCTGCGGGGTCCCGTCCGCGAGCACCTGGGGGGCTCCGCCGGGCGCCAGGAGGAAGCGGGAGAGCCGGAACTCGTCGATGGGGGTCTCGTAGACCTCCTCGCCCTCGGGGGACGCCTCGGGGCGCAGTACGCCCGGGTCGCTGGGCTCGAACTTCACGATCTTCAGCAGCTCTGGCACATCCACGTGCTTGGGGGTGAGCCCGCAGCGCAGCACGTTGTCGGAGTTGGCCATGAGCTCGACTCCGAGGCCGTCGAGGTAGGCGTGCGGGATGCCGGCACCGAGGAACATGGCCTCGCCGGGCTGGAGTCGGACGTGATTGAGGAGCATGGCCGCGATCACGCCGGGGTCGCCCGGGTAGTCGTGGACGAGTGAGGCGTAGGGCTTGTACGGGCCTCCGAGGCGTTCGGCGGCGGCCGCGGCCTCGGTCACCGTACGGGCCATCTCCGCGCGGTCCGCGGTCAGTACGGCGGTGAGCACCTCGCGCAGGGCCGCCTCTTCGGGGTGGGCGCGCAACAGGTCGACGTACGGTTCGAGCGAGTCGACGCCGAGGCCGGCGAGGAGTTCGGCGGCCTCCAGGGGCGGGCGGAAACCGCACAGGCCGTCGAAGGGGGTGAGCGCGCAGATCAGCTCGGGCTTGTGGTTGGCGTCCTTGTAGTTGCGGTGGCCCGCGTCGATCGGGACGCCTCGGCGCTCCTCGTCGGCGTAGCCCTCCTTGGCCTGGGCCAGGTCGGGGTGGACCTGGAGGGAGAGCGGGGCGCCGGCGGCGAGGATCTTGAGGAGGAAGGGCAGCCGGGGGCCGAACTTGGCGACGGCGGCCGCGCCGAGCTCGCGCTCGGGGCCGGCGGCGATGACGTCCGACAGGGTGGTCTCGCCGGTTCCGCGGTCGAGGCGGGAGGGGGCGCCGGGGTGGGCGCCCATCCACATCTCGGCCTGGGGCTCACCCGTGGGCTCCACCTCGAGAAGGGTGGGGATGGCGGTGGTGGATCCCCAGGCGTAGGGGCGGATCGTGTTCGTCAGGCGGTCCATCGGTCGTCTTCCTGGATCTGGATGAAGGGGCGGGCACGGATGTGTGCCTCAGGTGCGTCCCCCGGAGGCCAGCGCCAGGTAGGCGGTGGCGAAATCCGTGACGGCGAGGAGTTCGGCGAGCTGTTCCAGCTCCACGCCCTCCTCGGGTTCGAGTTCGCTGATGGCCGTGTCGTGGCTGAGGGCGAGTTCGCGGGCGGCGGGGGCGGCGCTGAGGCCGTCGGCGGGCCGGTCGCGCAGCAGGACGACGCGGGCGCGCAGGGCCTGGGGTTCGTCGACCCGGTCACGGAAGAAGTCGTCGGGGTCGGCTCCGGCGGCGAAGGCTCCGGCGAGCAGGACGCCGTGGGCGGGGAGCGCCTCGGGGAGGGTCGCGGCCAGTGCGGGGCGGCCGGCGAGTTCGGCGAGGGTCGCGGCGAAGCGGCGGCCCGCGGAGCCGGCGGCGGTGCCCTCGCTCCAGATGAGCGGGAGGGAGTCGGCCAGCTCGGCGGCGAGGGTCTTGGCCGGGTTGGAGTACGTGGCGATGGCGGGGCCGCAGCGTTCGGCGGTGCGGTCGAGCCGGTCGGCGACGAGCTGGAGGGTGTCGGGGGCGGCGGTGATCAGGCCGACCCGGTCGAGGAGCACGAGCAGGGGTGTGAGCAGGGCCCACAGGGCGCCGGGTCCGGCCGCGGCGGATTCGTCGTACTCCTGGTACGGGGCCTTGGCCATCGGTACGAGGAGTCCGTGCGCCCCGTCGACGGCCTCGCTCAGCGGTGAGCGCTCGGGGGCGACGGCGACGACACTGCAGCCGCGGCGGTACGCCTGCTCGGCGAGGACGGCGAGGCCGGGCTCGGTGCCGTCGGTGGTGGCGATGAGCAGCAGGTCCACGGGGCCGGCCCAGCCCGGCAGCGCCCAGCGCAGGGCGCCGGCGGCGTGGGCGACGCCGGTGGGGTGGAGCCGGATGACGGGTGCGGAGGCTCCGGCGAGGGCGCCCAGCAGGTCGGCGACGCCGGTGGCGGCGGTGCCGGGACCGGCGATCAGGACGGAGCGCGGGCGGCCGTCGGGGCGCAGCTCGGCGAGGCCGGCCTCGCTCGCGTGCCGGGCGGCGGTACGGACTCTGGCTCCGGCCTCGGCCGCACCGCGGAGCAGGCCCCGGCGGTCGACGCGGGCGAGATCGTCCGGTGCGTCGAGGAGCGACTCGTCGAGCATGGCGGCCTCCGGCGGTGTTGACGGATCCAGGGTGGCGGAATCGGTCTCAGCGTCTGCGTCTGCCCTTGCTGCGCGGGCGCGGCAGGGGTCAGGCGGGGCGGCGGGCCTCGTCCACGAGGAGCACGGGGATGCCGTCACGGACCGGGTACGCGAGGCCGCAGTCCTGGCCGGTGCAGATCAGTTCGGGGGCCGTCTCGTCGGCCGACTTGTCCTCGAGGGGCGAGTGGCAGGAGGGGCAGGCGAGGATCTGCAGGAGGCCGGCTTCGAGCGGCATGGGGCGATTCCCTTCGGGCATGTGGGTGGGGCGAGGTCAGCGTACCGCCGAGTTCGTGGCGGTGCGGTGTCGTGGGGGCGGGTTGGGCCGGGCCCCGGGGCCTGTGCCCCGGGGGAACCCGGCTCCGCCGGCACCGGGCTCCGCCCGGACCCTCCCCCAGCTACCGCTGGGAGGTGCCCCCTGCTCCAACGCCGGCGAGGCTTGATCGGGCGGAGCCAGGCTCCCGGGTTCCGCCGGGTGCGCGCCTCGAACGCCGGCGAGGCTGGATGAGGTCAGGCGCGGATGAGGGACAGGGCCTCGTCGCGGACCTTCGCCAGGGTGGCCTCGTCACGGGCCTCCACGTTCAACCGCAGCAGCGGCTCGGTGTTGGAGGCACGGACGTTGAACCACCAGTCCTCGGCCGTCACCGTCAGACCGTCCAGCTCGTCCAGGGTGACACCCTCGGTGTCGCCGTAGGCGGCCTTCACCGCCGCCAGACGGGCCGCCTGATCGCCGACCGTGGAATTGATCTCCCCCGAACCCGCGTACCGGTCGTAGGAGGCCACCAACGCCGACAACGGACCGTCCTGACCACCCAGCGCCGCCAGCACGTGCAACGCGGCCAACATGCCCGTGTCCGCGTTCCAGAAGTCCTTGAAGTAGTAGTGCGCGGAGTGCTCGCCGCCGAAGATGGCGCCGGTCTTGGCCATCTCCTCCTTGATGAAGGAGTGGCCGACGCGGGTGCGGACGGGGGTGCCGCCGTGCTCGCGGACGACCTCGGGGACGGACCAGGAGGTGATCAGGTTGTGGATGACGGTGCCCTTGCCGCCGTTGCGGGCCAGCTCGCGGGCCGCGACCAGGGCGGTGATCGCCGACGGGGAGACGGCCTCGCCGCGCTCGTCGACGATGAAGCAGCGGTCGGCGTCGCCGTCGAAGGCGATGCCGAGGTCCGCGCCTTCGGCCAGTACGCGGGCCTGGAGGTCCACGATGTTCTTCGGGTCGAGGGGGTTCGCCTCGTGGTTCGGGAACGTCCCGTCCAGCTCGAAGTACATGGGGACCAGGTCGAGGGGGAGGCCCTCGAAGACGGTGGGGACGGTGTGGCCGCCCATGCCGTTGCCCGCGTCGACGACGACCTTGAGCGGGCGGATGGCGGTGAGGTCGACCAGGCCCGTCAGGTGCGCGGCGTAGCCGGCGAGGGTGTCCTGCTCGGTGATCGTGCCGGGGACGGTGCCGGCGGCGATGGCGGGGGCGCCCTCGTCGGTCCACTGCTCCGCCAGCTCGCGGATGCGCGAGAGGCCGGTGTCCTGGCCCACGGGGGCCGCGCCGGCGCGGCAGAGCTTGATGCCGTTGTACTGGGCCGGGTTGTGGGAGGCCGTGAACATCGCGCCGGGGAGGTTCAGCTCGCCGGACGCGTAGTACAGCTGGTCGGTGGAGCACAGGCCGATCAGGGTGACGTCCACGCCGCAGGCGGCCGCACCGCGCGCGAAGGCGGCGGACAGGCCCGGGGAGGAGGGGCGCATGTCGTGGCCGATCACGATCGCCGTGGCGCCGGTGACCTCGACGAAGGCGGCACCGAACAGTTCGGCCAGCGGCTCGTCCCATTCGTCCGGTACGACGCCTCGTACGTCATATGCCTTGACGATGTTCGTAAGATCTGCGGCCACTGCCTGCCCTCCTGAGGTGTTCTGTGCGGTTCGGCAAACCTACCTCGAACCTTGAGGGGCTTTTCAGACGGTCCTGGCGTCAGGAATCGGGCGAACGCAAGACCCGCAGGTGTCCGCGACGGGTCTCGCCGGGGACCGGGCGGCTTTGACCGGAACCGCCGGCCTCCACCGCCCGCTCGGGCGGGCGGGCCGCCTCGCGTACGGCGTTGGCGAGGGCTTCGAGATCGTCGCCGCTGGGCCGGGACGGCGCGGAGCCGTCGGACAGGCGGACGACGTCCCAGCCGCGCGGCGCGGTCAGGCGCTCCGAGTGCTCGGCGCACAGGTCGTAGCAGTGGGGTTCGGCGTAGGTGGCGAGCGGGCCGAGAACTGCGGTCGAATCGGCGTAGACGTACGTCAGTGTCGCGACGGCAGGGCGGCCGCACGCAGTGCGCGAACAGCGACGTACAAGGCTCACGACGTTGGACGGTACCGCACTCTTGACCGGGCCGCGACGACTCCACCGCCGCTCACTCCCCCGTGTCGTGCTCAGGGCTACCCTGCGGGGGTGACGGACACCCCTCTTCCTCCCTGCCCCGCAGAGCCCCCCGCGGGGGCCCCGGCCGAGCCGCGCCCGCGCCGACGGGACCGGCACGGGCGCGGGATGCGCGGTCCGGTGGCCCCTCCTCAGGTGCCGCTTTCGGCGAGCCGGTCGGAGCTGTTCGGGGACCTCGTACGGGACTCCGTGGAGCGGCTGGAGCGGCGCTGGCCGCAGCTGTCCGAGGTGGAGTTCCTGATCGGTGACGTGCCCGGGCCGCCGGGCGGTCCGGACGGTGGCTGGAACGACGAGGCGGTGCCGCTGGGCGCGGTGCAGGAGCCCCGCGAGGGGCGGCCGGCCCGGATCGTGGTGTTCCGGCGGCCGGTGGAGATCCGGGCCAAGACGCGGGACGAGAAGGCGATGATGGTCCACGAGATCGTCGTGGAGCAGGTGGCGGAGCTGCTGGGGCTGTCGCCGGAGACGGTCGATCCCCGGTACGGCGAGAACTAGGCCGGCTCCGGCCTGGGTCGGGCGTACCGGGGCGCCGCCCTGTCAGCGCGTCAGGACGGAGAGGTCCTGGGCGGCCTTGGGGACCGAGACCGTGGAGTGGTCGTCCGAGAGGGCCTGGACCGTGAACATCGCGATGCCCTCGTGTGGGAGGGACAGGGTGCGGGCCGCGTGGACCGGGCCGCCCGAGAGGGTCTCGACGGTGAGGGCGTAGGAGCCCTTTCCGCCCGCCGGGGCCAGGGACAGCGTCTGCGTGGTGCCCGCCTTGACCGTGACCTCCTGGGAGGCCGGCTCGCCGCCTCCGGTGCCCGGCGAGGCGGTCACCTTGACCTTCGCGTCGGCGCCCGGCGCGGTCAGCGCCAGCAGGGTGGTGTTCTCCTCGGGGCGGTTGTCGGCCACGGTCGCCCGTACGCCGACCGGCCCGGTGGCGGGGATGAAGCCGATCTCCTGCTTGGCGCCGCTGCCGCGGACCACCCGTACCGCCGCGACGACCGGGGCGGACTTCTTGGGGTCGGAGGGGGTCAGCAGCAGCGAGCCGGGCTCGCCGCGGGTCAGGTCCTTGAGGTCCACGGCCGCCGTCATACCGGCCTTGACGTGCAGCTGCTCGTTGCCCGCCGGGCTGATCGAGCCGCCCGGTGCGGCCAGGCGCACCTTCAGGTCGGCGTCCTCCTCGCCCGGTACGAGGACGACCAGCCGTACGGAGGCGGCGTCCGCCGGGATGCCGGGCAGGACGAGCGAGCCCGCCGGGTCGGCGGAGGCCGGCAGCCAGTCGGCGCCCACCCCCTCCTCGCCGACCTGCACCGAGGCGCCGACCCGGCCCGCGCGGGTGGTCACGTGGGCGGTGGCGTCCGCGAGCTGGGCGCCCGGGACGAGGGTGGACAGCAGGACGGTCTTGGTGGACTTGGGGTCGACCCGGATGCTCTCGCTGGTGCCGGCGTCGGGCTTGGCCGGACCGTCCGGGCCGAAGATCTTGATGTCGACGATGGCGGCGGCGTCGTCGGGGTTGGTGAGGTGGACGTAGTCCTCGCGCCCCTTGGCCGTGCTGACCGCGGGGAACCAGAAGTCGGTGCCGGGGGCGGTGCAGCCGACGCCGAGCACGCCGCGGCTGCGGCCGACCGAGACCTTGGTGGTCAGCTGTGCGGTCCAGCCGGGGGCGAGGGCGCCGTCGGCGCTGCCGGTGAGGGCGGGCGCGTCGGCACCGCTGGCGGTGGCGCCGAAGGGCTTGCCCTGCTCCTTGGGTTCCAGCACCGGCTTGGCGTCCTTGGTCGCGCCGAGCAGTCGGGCCGAGCCCTTGCCCTCGCCGGCGGGGGCGCCGGGGGTGAAGGCCGTGTACGTGGTCTCGGCGATGTCCGAGGAGCTGGGCCCGGGGCACACCAGCAGGGACCGCTCCACCGGCATCCGGGCCGCGGTGGCGGCTTTGGTGTCGGCCGCCTTGCCGTCGGCGGCGGGTGCGGTGAGGGCGGCGACGCCGGTGAGGGCGGCCAGGGCCGCGGTCACCGCCGCCAGCGTCAGGGGTGCGCGCTGCTTCACTGCTGGGGGCTCCCGTCCGGGCGCTGGTCGTGCGGTGCGTGGGGCTGGTGGGGGTCGTACGGCGGGTAGGGCTCGTACGGGTAGGGGTACTGCTGCTGGTCCGGGTCCTGGACCGGCTGGTGCTGCGGCTGTTGCGGGTACGGGTCCTCGTAGCCCTGACCGGCCTGTCCGGCCTGTCCGCCCTGCTGAGCGCCCTGCTGGTCGTACTGCGGGTACTGGTCGTAGGGGACCTGCTGCTGCGGCTCGTACGCGTAGCCGCCCTGGTCGCCGTAGGCCTGGTAGGCGTAGCCGTCGTCGCCGTACACGGGCTGCGCCGGGATCTGCGCGTACGGGTCGGCGACCTCGGCGGTCTCCACCGGTACGGGGGCCGGTTCGGCCTCGGCGCGCAGCCGGCGGGCGCGGCGGCCCTCGCCGGCCTCGCCCGGGCCGGGCTGGGACGGGAGCGCGGCCTCCTCCTCGGGCAGGTCGTCGTCGAGCTCGGCACGGCGGCCGGGCAGGGCCATCACCAGCAGGACCAGGGCGAGCAGGCCCTGGGTCCAGTACCAGGCGGTCCGCAGCAGGGAGTCCTCGTGGACGAGGTCGAGGCGGCCTCCGTCGGCGGGCAGTTCGAAGCCCTGGGCCCAACCGTCGACGGTCTTGGGCTTGAGGGCCTTGCCGTCGAGGGTGGCCTGCCAGCCTTCGTCGGCCCGGTCGGCGATGCGCAGGACGCGTCCCGCGTCACCGGCGGGGATCTTGCTGTGGGCCTCGACGGGTCCGGAGGCGACGGGGATCGGGGCCTCGCCCTGCTTGCCGGAGAGGATGACGGCGCGCGGCAGCCAGGGTTCGACGCCCCACAGGGCGGTGCCGTCCTGCTGGTGGCGACGGCTGAGGCCGGGGGTGGCGTCGAGGACGCGGCGGATCTCCTCGGGGCCGCCGGGGCGGAACATCACGAAGCGGATGGCGAAGGCGCTGAGCTGGCTGGACTGGTCGGCGCCGGAGCCGGCGACGAGGTTGGAGACGACCTTGTCGAGGCGGGCGTCGCCGCCGGTGCGGGCGGTGACCTCCGCGTCGCCGATGCGGCCGCCGGAGCCGCGGACGAGGCTGTAGGAGACGGTGGCGGGCGGTTCCAGGTCGAGGATCAGGGTGCGGGTCTGGTTGTCGTCACCGCCCGCGTCCGCGACGAAGGCCGGGACCTGTACGGGGTCGCGGCGCTGCAGCGGGCCGTCGGCCCCGGCGACCATCCAGGTGGCGGCGGCGATCAGCGGTCCCACGGCGGCGGCCAGGGCGATGAGGGCGGCCAGTGGTTGGCGCCAGCCGAAGCTGCGGGCGGCGACGCGTTCCTTGGCCCCGTCGGCGCCGAGCGCGGCGGCCGCGAGCAGGGCGAGCCCGAAGACGAGGGTGGCGGGTCCGGCCCAGGCGGTGCGGTTGAGGACGACGGCCAGGAGCAGTCCGGCCAGGGCGGCGGCCCAGGCGGTGCGGACGGCGAAGGCGCGGTCGCTGCGCAGCAGGGCGGCCAGGGCGGCCAGGACGATGCCGACGAGCACGGCTCCGGGGCCGGTGCCGGGGCCGCCGGGGCTGATGGCGAGCAGGCCGAAGGCGTCGGCGGAGCCGACCCCGTAGGGCAGTCCGGCCTCGTGCAGGAGGCGGCCGGGGTGCGTGAGCAGGCCCAGTGACCAGGGGGCGAGCACGAGGAGCGGGACGGCGAGGGTGGCGAGCAGGCGCAGGCCGTACGCCTTCCAGTGCGCCCGGCGCAGGACCAGCGCGCCGATCCCGAGGACGGCGGCGAGCGGCCATACGACGGGGGTGAAGGCGGTGGTGAGGGTGAGGAGCAGGATGTACGTCCACACCGCGCGCCGGCCGCCCCGTCGGTCGGCGGCTTCCGCGCCGTCGGCGAGGTCGAAGGCGGCGACGGCGGCACGGGCGAGGAGCGGGAGCACGACGGCGAGGACGGCGGTGCCGAGGCGGCCGCCGGCGAGGGCGCCGGTCACGGCGGGGAGGAAGGCGTAGGCGATGGCCGCCCAGGCGCGCAGCAGCCGGGATTCGACGAGGGGCCGGGAGGCGAAGTAGGCGGTGAGGCCGGCGAGCGGGACGGATCCGACGAGCAGCAGGGTCAGGGCGGCCTGGGTGGACCCGAACAGCAGGGTGGCGAGGGCGCCGAGGACGGCCAGGTAGGGCGGCGCGGAGGCGGTGGAGCCGGTGCCGACGGCGTGCCAGCTGTCGGTGTAGGCGCCCCAGAGGTCGGAGCCGCTGCCGGGGGCGGGCAGCAGGGCGCCGCCCATGAGGGAGCCGCCGCCGATCAGGGCGCGGCAGGCGGCGAGGGAGACGAGGGCCAGGAGGGCGAGGAGGACGGGCGCGGGGTTGCGGGCGAGCCGCTTGAGGCGGGCGAAGCGCTCGGTCTCCACGAGGTAGTCGCCGTCCTCGCGGGGGGCGTCGAGGACGCTGCCTCCGCCGTGCCGGCCCGCGGGGGCGGTCGCGGTGTCGCGGTCGCCGCCGAAGTAGCCGGCGAGCTGTTCCGCGTTGGCCCGCAGGGAGGCTCCCGGCGGGGGGAAGAGCGGGCGCAGTTCGGTGGCGGGGACGGCGGGGCGGCGGCGGGCCTTGCGCGCGGCGAGGAGCCGGCCGGGGCGGAGCAGGGTGGCGAGGAGGCCGGTGAGTTCGTCGACGGCCTGGCCGGGGGCCTTGCCGATGAGGTAGGCGAGGGTGCGCAGCACGGTGCCGAGCAGGACGCGCAGCAGGACGTACGGCAGGGCGCGGCCGGAGCTGTTGGCAAGGATCGTGTAGACGGCGCCGGCCTTGTCGACGCGGTGCGGGCCGGCGGTGGTGCGGCCGGCGCAGTCGACGGTGCGGCGTTCGCGGGCGGCGGCCTCGGCGTGCCGCAGGACGGCGTCGGGGGCGACGAGGACGGTGTGGCCGGCGCTCTGGGCGCGCCAGCACAGGTCGACGTCGTCGCGCATCAGGGGCAGGCGCCGGTCGAAGCCGCCGAGCTCGTCGTAGACGTCGCGGCGGACCAGCATGCCGGCGGTGGAGACGGACAGGACGGGGCGGACCTGGTCGTGCTGGCCCTGGTCCTGTTCGCGGCGGTCGAGGCCGGTCCAGCGGCGGCCGCTGCGGGCGATGGTGACGCCGGCTTCGAGGAGCTGCTTCTTGTCGTACCAGCCGCGGAGCTTGGGGCCGATGATCGCGGCGTCGGGGTTCTCGTCGGCGACGCGGAGCAGTTCGGTGAGGGCGTCGGGTTCGGGGGCGCTGTCGTCGTGCAGGAGCCAGAGCCACTGGACGGGGTCGCCGTGGGGGAGGTCGGGGAGGTCGTACGTGTCGTCGCGCCAGGTGCGGCTGACCGGGTCCCAGCCGCTGGGGCGCTTGAGGTACGGGAGGTCCTCGGGGGTCAGGGTGCCCGCGCTGCGGGCGGATTCGTCGACCGCGGTGCCGAAGCCGGTGCGGCGGGCGAGGTGCAGGACGCGGTCGTCGCCGAGGGCCTCGGTGAGCAGCCGCGCGGATTCGTCGGCGCTGCCGGTGTCGGCGGCGATGTGGTTCTGCGCGGGGCGTTCCTGGCCGAGGAGACCGGCGAGTGTCCGGGGCAGCCAGCGGGCGCCGTCATGGGCGACGAGGATCGCGGTGACGACGTGCCGGGGGAACTCGGGTGTGGCGGGGGCCTGGTAGGAGGCCGTCGACTGGCTGTGCAGGGACATCGCGGTACGGGCCCTCCGGCCGGGGGTCCGGGGGTGGTGTGCCCTCGGAGGCTGCTGGACAGCGCCCCACCCTAACGGCTGCCACGACAGCGGTCCGCCTCCTGCGGGGAAGGTGCAGGAGGCGGACCGTGTGCCGTGCTGTGTGTCGCGCTCGTCGTCCCGTGCTGCCGGTTCTGCGGTACGTGCCGTGGTGCGTTCGATATGTCGTGCGATGTGCGGTAGGTGCCCCGGCGGTGGTGCGCCGACCGTTTCAGACCGCTGCCTTTTTCAGGCGGCGGCGTTCCCGCTCGGACAGACCGCCCCAGATGCCGAATCGCTCGTCGTTGGCGAGGGCGTACTCGAGGCATTCGGAGCGGACTTCGCAGGCGAGGCAGACCTTCTTGGCCTCGCGGGTGGAGCCGCCCTTCTCGGGAAAGAAGGACTCGGGGTCGGTCTGGGCGCACAGAGCGCGCTCCTGCCACCCGAGCTCTTCGTCCGCCTCCTCGACCAGCAGTTCCTGAAACAGCTCGGTCATGTGCGCCCCTCGCTCTGTCTGTGCGTCCCCGTGACGATGCCGTCACTGATTGCTACGTAACGACACGAGTGAAATTACAAGTGCGTGGCTCCGGGGCAGTCAAGCCGAGATCTGCTATTGGGCCCCTTATTCACTCTGCGGAACCAAGCCTATGCAGAAAGTGTTCATATCGCCAAAAATCGTGACACATGCCACCGGCACCACAGGATGCCGCCTTTACCCGTATTCCACGTGCCACCTCCGGGCGGGGTTGCGGTCCGGCCGGAGAAGCGGCGCAGATCACATTCAGGTCACGGAAGTCGGGATCTGGTTTGAGCGCCGACACAGCGCCACATCCCCTGGCGCACACTGCACAAACCTTTCTCCGGGCACGGTAACCGGATGAGGTGAAACTTTTGCCCCAAACCGGACATTGGGTTGACAGTCAGGCCCCCCAGCCGTTCTCCTTGTTCGCATGTCAGCGCCCGCAGCCGCCACCCGGACCCCCATTCGTGGGTTCCTGTGCGCTGCCCAGGTTCGCTGTTGCTGTTGCAGCTGTTGATGCCCGCGGAGCCCCGGCTCCTCAGAGCTCCGGCCCGCCCCCGCAGCAACCGCCAGCACGACTGACATCCGTCGAGGTACCCCCACGATGAACAGCACGAACAGCGCCACCCCCACCGCTCCCGCCGCCTCCGCCGCCGCTTCCGTCGCGCCCGCCACGGTCGAGAGCGACCTCCAGATCGCCGGCGACATCCTCGCCGTCCAGCACCTGCTCCAGCCCGCCCGGGAACACCCGGCCACCGTCGCCGAGTTCGCCGGCCTCGCCCGCTCCATCGCCGAGGACCGCGCCTCCTGGGAGCACCTCGTCGAGTACGACGCCACCACCCGCTGGTACCACCGGCTGCGCACCGGCCCCGGGTACGAGGTCTGGCTGCTCAGCTGGGTCCCCGGCCAGGGCAGCGGCCCGCACGACCACGGCGCCTCCTCCGGCGTCATGACCGTCCTGCAGGGCGAGCTCACCGAGCACACCCCCCGCGGCCGCACCACCCACCGCCCCGGCACCCAGCGCGTCCTGGCCCCCGGCCACGCCCACGAGGTCGTCAACGACACCCTCGACGGCGCGGTCAGCCTGCACGTCTACTTCCCCGGCCTGACCGCGATGCCGATGCACAGCTGCTCCCCGGCCGAATCCGCGTCCGTACCCGCCTGACCTCGATCGGCCCGACCACCACCGCTCGACGACAGCCTTCGGCTGACAGTCCCACCCGTCACCCGACCACCACCCCTCGACGACAGCCTTCGGCTGACAGACTGTCTGTATGCGCATTGTTGTTCTGGCCGGCGGTATAGGCGGCGCCCGGTTCCTGTCCGGACTCAAGTCGGCGGTGCCCGACGCGGACATCACGGTCATCGGCAACACCGGTGACGACATTCACCTCTTCGGGCTCAAGGTCTGCCCCGACCTGGACACGGTGATGTACACCCTCGGCGGTGGCATCAACGAGGACCAGGGCTGGGGTCGCAGCGACGAGTCCTTCACCGTCAAGGAGGAACTCGCGGCGTACGGGGTCGGACCCACCTGGTTCGGCCTCGGCGACCGCGACTTCGCCACCCACATCGTGCGTACGCAGATGCTCGGCGCGGGCTACCCGCTGAGCGCCGTCACCGAGGCCCTCTGCGACCGCTGGCAGCCCGGCGTCCGGCTGCTGCCCATGTCCGACGACCGGGTCGAGACCCACGTCGCGATCACCGAGGCCGGCACCGGCGAGCGCCGCGTCATCCACTTCCAGGAGTACTGGGTCCGGCTGCGCGCCTCGGTGGACGCGGAGGCCGTCGTACCCGTGGGGGCCGAGCAGGCCAAGCCCGCCCCCGGTGTGCTGGAGGCCATCGCCGCCGCCGACGTGATCATCTTCCCGCCGTCCAACCCCGTGGTCTCCGTCGGCACGATCCTCGCCGTCCCCGGCATCCGGGACGCCGTGGCCTCCGCCGGGGCGCCCGTCATCGGTCTCTCCCCCATCGTCGGGGGCGCACCCGTGCGCGGGATGGCCGACAAGGTGCTCGCCGCGGTGGGCGTCGAGTCCACCGCCGCCGCGGTCGCCCTGCACTACGGGACCGGGCTGCTGGACGGCTGGCTCGTGGACACCTCCGACGCGGACGCCGTCGCGGAGGTCGAGGCCGCCGGGATCACCTGCCGCGCGGTGCCGCTGATGATGACCGACGTGGAGGCCACCGCGGAGATGGCCCGCGCCGCGCTGGAGCTGGCGGAGGCCTCCCGGTGACGCGGGTGCCCGCGTACGAGGTGCGGGCGCTCGACGGGATCCCGGAGGTCAGGCCGGGCGACGACCTGGCGAAGCTGATCACGACGGCCGCCCCCGACCTGCGGGACGGGGACGTCCTGCTGGTCACCTCGAAGATCGTCTCCAAGGCCGAGGGCCGGATCGTGCACGCCGAGTCGCGTGAGGCCGCGATCGACGCCGAGACCGTACGGGTGGTCGCGCGCCGGGGTCCGCTGCGGATCGTCGAGACCCGGCAGGGCCTGGTGATGGCCGCCGCCGGGGTGGACGCCTCCAACACCGCCCCCGGCACGGTGCTGCTGCTGCCCGAGGACCCGGACGGCTCGGCCGCCGCGATCCGCGCGGGCGTGCGCGACACCCTGTCGGTGGACGTGGGCGTGGTCGTGACGGACACCTTCGGGCGGCCGTGGCGCACCGGACTGACGGACGTGGCGATCGGCTCGGCCGGGGTGCGGGTCCTGGACGACCTGCGCGGCGGCACGGACGCCCACGGCAACCCGCTGAGCGCGACCGTGGTGGCCACGGCCGACGAGCTGGCCGCCGCCGGTGACCTGGTCAAGGGCAAGGCGACCGGGCTGCCGGTGGCCGTCGTGCGCGGGCTGGCCCACGTCCTGGGCGAGGGTTCCTCGGCCCGGGACCTGGTGCGCTCCCCCGCCGACGACATGTTCCGGCTGGGGACCTCGGAGGCGGTACGGGAAGCCGTGACGCAGCGCCGCACCGTACGGGCCTTCACGTCCGAGCCGGTGGACCCGGGCGCGGTACGGCGGGCGGTGGCGGCGGCCGTGACGGCCCCGGCCCCGCACCACACGACGCCGTGGCGGTTCGTCCTGCTGGAGTCCGAGGCCTCCCGGGTGCGGCTGCTGGACGCGATGCGGGACGCGTGGATCGCGGACCTGCGGGCGGACGGCAAGTCCGAGGAGTCCGTCGCGAAGCGGGTCAGGCGCGGGGACGTGCTGCGGGCCGCCCCGTACCTGGTGGTGCCGTGTCTGGTGACGGACGGCGCGCACCACTACGGGCACGCCCGGCGGGACACGGCGGAGCGGGAGATGTTCGTGGTCGCGATGGGCGCGGGCGTGCAGAACCTGCTGGTGGCACTGGCCGGGGAGCGGCTGGGGTCGGCGTGGGTCTCCTCGACGATGTTCTGTCGGGACGTGGTGCGCGAGGTGCTGGAGCTGCCGCAGGACTGGGACCCGATGGGAACGGTGGCGGTCGGCCACCCGGCGGCGGCCCCGGCGGACCGGCCGGGACGCTCCGCGGCGGACTTCATCGAGGTGCGGTGACGCCTGCGGCGAGCCCGGCGGATCGGCGGTCCGCCCTGCCCTGCCGGGCGGACCCCGGTCCGGCGTGGCGGGGCGCCTGACGACAGGACTCAGAGGCGGCCGATGTCGCCGCGCGGCATACGGGGCGCGCGGCGGGGCGGGGTGCGGCCCGCGAGGAGGACGAGGCGGGCCGCGCGGTGGCGCTGGCCCGCGTACGGGGCGAGCAGCTCCAGCATGGCGGCGTCGTCGGCGTCGCGGTCGCCCGCGAGGGCGTAGCCGATGATGCCGGGCAGGTGGAGGTCGCCGGTGGTGATCGCGTCGGGGTCGCCGTTGCTGCGCTGGAGGGTTTCGGCGGAGGTCCACGGGCCGATGCCGGGGACGGCCTCCAGTCGGCGTACGGCCTCGGGCAGGTCCATAGCGGCCGCCTCCTCCAGGCGGTTCGCCACGCGGGCCGCCCGCACGATGGTGGCGGAGCGCTTGGCGTCGACCCCGGCCTTGTGCCAGTCCCAGGACGGGATCATGGCCCAGGTGCGTGCCTCGGGCAGGACGTACAGCTCCGGGCCGGGGCCCGGTGCCGGCTCGCCGTACTGCCGGACGAGCCGGCGCCAGGCGCGGTAGGCCTCGTCGGCGGTGACCTTCTGCTCCAGGACCGTGGGGATCAGCGATTCGAGGACGAGGCCGGTACGGGTGAGGCGCAGGCCGGGCCGGCGGCGGTGGCTGGCGTGCACGAGGCGGTGGCGGGGCACGAAGGCGGCGGGGTCGTCGCCCGCGCCGAGGAGCGCCGGCAGCTGTTCGAGGAACCAGTCGGCGCCGGGGCCCCAGGCCTCGGCGGTGACCTCCGGGCCGGTCCCGAAGACGCGCAGGGTGGCGGCGAGGCCCTCGGGGCTGCGGCCGGTACGCCAGACGGAGCCGTCGGGGGTGGTGCGGAAGGTGGGGTCGCCGGGGCCGCGGCGCAGCGGGCCGAGGACGAGCCCGAGGTCGACGGGGCCGTCGGGGGTCCAGCGGCGTTCCTTGGCCCCGGAGGCGGTGGCGGCGCCGGTGGCGGCGCGGCCGGCGGGTACGTCGGTCCGGCCGCCGCGGACGGCGGCGCGGGTGAGGGGATCGAAGCGGCCGGCCATGCCCCGAGCGTAGCGCCGCGGCGGGCGCCACCCCCGGTGGCTCCGCCCCGGACCCCGCGCCTCAAGCGCCGGCGGGGCTGCATTCGGCCGCTGCCGCCCCTACGCGTCGCCGGGTACTACGGCCGGCCCTGGAGTTTGGCCGAGGTCGTGCGGGTCGTGGGGAGCTTGCCGTAGAGCTTCGTGCCCGGGCATTGGGTGGCGAAGCCGTCCCGGTGGCCGGAGATGACGTTCATCGACACGTTCTTGCCCTTGGGGAAGAGGTTGCCCCCGCCCGAGGTCAGGGTGGTCTTCGCGCGCGGGTCCCGGCCGAAGAGGCCGAGCTTCCAGGCCGTGAGGCGGGCGACGGAGTCGACCACCGCCGCCGGTGGGGCCGTGGAGGTGAAGGTGCCCAGCACCGCGACGCCCATGCTGTTGGTGTTGAAGCCCATGGTGTGCGCGCCGAGGACCGCCTTGGAGACGCCGCCCGCGCGGCCCTCGTAGACCGTGCCGCACTTGTCGACGGCGAAGTTGTAGCCGAAGTCCCGCCAGCCGTTGCTGATCACGTGGTAGCGGTACAGGCTGCGCAGGACCGCCGGGGCGTCCTTGCAGGCGTAGTTGTTGCCGGAGGCGCTGTGGTGGACGAAGGCCGCCTTGACCGTGCTCGTGTAGACGAAGCCCGACTCGCGCAGGCCCTCGTCCGCGCCCCAGCCCCTGCGGGTGACGATCCGCGGGCGCGGGCCGATGTACGGGGCGGCGGCCGCGGTCAGTTCGCCGTCGCTCGCGAAGACGGCGTCGGCGGTGGAGTCGGCCTTGTCGAGTGCGGTGATCTCGTTCGCGCCGAGCGAGGCGTGCGGGACGTTCGCCGCGGAGGCCTCGGCCGTCCCCATCGACATGGCGGGCACCGCCACCTCGCCCTTGCCGTCGCCGTCCGGGCCTGTGTTCTTGCCGTCGGACCCCGTGGTGGGGGTGTCCGCGCCGGGGTCGACGAGTTCGATCCGCATGCCCGTGGGCAGCCGGGAGGGGGCTCGGGTGGTGGGAGCGCCGGGTTCGGCCTGGACGCGGACCTCCACGGCGTCGGACTCGCCCACCCACAGCGGGGCGGTGGCGCCGCGGATCTGCCGCGAGCCGCGTTCCGCCGCGTCGAGGTCGGCGGCGTGCTCGCCGTTGTGGGTCTCGACGTCCTGCCAGTCCGACCAGGTGGCGGTCCGGGTGGAGCGGGTCCGCACCTGGACCCGGCCGTGCAGTTCGGTGGTCGCGTCGTCCCAGACCACGCCGACCAGCGAGAACGTCTTGACCTCGCGGGTGGTGAGGCCCTGCGTCTCGGGGCGGCCCGCGGAGGCGCTCATTCCGGGGACTCCGGGCGTCCGTGTCGCCGAGGGTCCCAGCGGGACGAGCGGCAGCGATTGGGTGGACCCGGCGGGGGTTACGGGGGCGGTCTCGGCCAGGGCGGGAGTGGGGAGCGCGAGGGGCAGGGCCAGTACGGCGGCCGTCGCGACGCCGATCGAGGAAGCAAGGAATCCACGCATGAAAAGGATGGTGAACACGCGGACGGCCGCTCGCCATCCGAGAACTGACGCTCCGTCCGACGCGCCGCGTGTGCCCCTCCCCCGTACGGAGGAGCCGGCCGCCCCCGTACGGGGGACGGGCCCGCGTACGCTGTGCCGGGTGAACGCCACTGACCGCACCCCTGCCGACCTGCTGCGATCCGCGCTCGCCGCCGATCCGGGCCGCCCGCTCGTCAC
Organism: Streptomyces sp. BF23-19; assembly: GCF_041106355.1. Classification (NCBI taxonomy): domain Bacteria; kingdom Bacillati; phylum Actinomycetota; class Actinomycetes; order Kitasatosporales; family Streptomycetaceae; genus Streptomyces; species Streptomyces sp. BF23-19. Next base: position 24,315 of record NZ_JBGBPT010000014.1, read on the forward strand.
CTTCTACGACGATGCCACCGGCGAGCGCGTCGAATTGTCCGTCGCGACCTTCGCCAATTGGGTGGCCAAGACCGCCAATCTGCTCCAGGGCGACCTGGGGGCCGAGCCCGGGGACCGGCTCGCGCTGATGCTCCCGGCGCACTGGCAGAGCGCGGTGTGGCTGCTCGCCTGCGCGTCCGTCGGGGTCGTCGCGGAGATCGGCGAGGACCCGGCCGGTGCGGATCTCGTCGTCAGCGGGCCGGACACCCTGGAGTCGGCCCTGGCGTGCGGCGGTGAGCGGGTGGCGCTCGCGCTGCGGCCACTGGGCGGACGGTTCCCGCAGCCGCCGGCCGGGTTCGCCGACTACGCCGTGGAGGTACCGGGGCAGGGCGACCGCTTCGCGCCCTTCGTGCCGGTGGATCCCGAGGGCCCGGCGCTGGTCGTGGACGGCGGGGAGCTCACGCAGGCCCGGCTGGTGGCCCGCGCCCGCGAGGACGCGGCGAAGCTCGGCCTCGGCGAGGGCTCGCGCGTGCTGACCGGGCTCGGCTACGACACCTGGGAGGGCCTCTCGGCCGGGCTGTACGCCGCGCTCGCCTCGGGCGGGTCCGTGGTGCTGTGCCGGAACCTGGACCGGCTCCCGGCGGCCGGGCTGGCCCAGCGCAGCGAGAGCGAGCGCGTCACCCACACCGTCTGATCGCCGCCCGCCGTCTGATCGCCGCCCGGAGGCCTGTCCCCCACACTGGTGAAGGGCAGGTACGGGCGATTTGTCACCCGCATGGCCCTAGACAAGGCCCCGCCCCCGGGCTGCTCCGGCGACCCCGGGGCAGCATCGGCAGTGGCCGTGCTCACCCGTACGGCTGACGGCCCGCAGTCGTAGCGGCGAGGGGACGGACGCCAGTGACGGACAGCGCAGGCATACCGGGCGGCACCGCGGCCGGGGGTCCGGGGCGGACCCCGCGCAGCCGCGGGCGTCGGCGCCGCCTGCTGCGATGGATCGGCCTCGGAGCGGTCTTCCTGGTCCTGGCGGGTACGGCCACCGGCTGGTGGCTCTACAACAAGCTCGACGGGAACATCACCGAGGACACCTCGGCCGCGGCCGAGCTGAGGCGCTACGAGCGCGAGCGCCCTGCGCACCTGGCCACCGGGGCCCAGAACATCCTGCTGATCGGCTCGGACTCGCGCTCCGGCAAGGACAACGCCCGGTACGGGCAGGACGGGGGCACCCAGCGCTCGGACACCACGATCCTGCTGCACCTGCCGCAGGACCGCCGGAGCGCGACCGCGGTGTCGATCCCCCGCGACCTGATGACGGACATCCCCTCCTGCCTGCAGCCGGACGGGAGCCGCACCGCCGCGCGGTTCTCCCAGTTCAACTGGGCGTTCCAGTGGGGCGGGGCCGCCTGCACGATCCGTACGATGGAGAAGCTCACCGGGATCCGGATCGACCATCACATGGTGATCGACTTCGGCGGGTTCAAGAAGATGGTCGACGCCATCGGCGGGGTGGAGGTCTGCCTCAAGGACCCGGTGAACGACTCCGAGGCCAAGCTGCGGCTCGCCGCCGGCCGCCAGATCCTCCGGGGCGAGCAGGCGCTGGGCTACGTCCGCGCCCGCCACAGCCTGGGCAACGGCAGTGACACCGAACGCATGGACCGGCAGCAGCAGTTCCTCGGATCGCTCGTCAAGAAGGTGCAGAGCAACGGGGTGCTGCTCAATCCGACCCGGCTGTACCCGCTGCTGGACGCGGCGACCTCCTCGGTGACCACGGACCCGGGACTGGCCTCGCTGCGCGGCCTGTACGAACTCGTGCGGGGCATGCGGGACATCCCGACCCATCAGGTCAAGTTCCTGACGGTGCCCCGCAAGCCCTACGCACCCGACCCGAACCGGGACGAGCTGGTCGAGCCCGACGCGGAGCGGCTGTTCCAGCAGCTGCGGACGGACAAGCCGGTCACGGTCGCCCCGCCGAAGCCCACCCCGACCGCGGCTCCGGCCGAGGCCGCCGGGGCGGACACGGAGGCCGGTTCGGACACGGACTCCACGGACGAGGGAACCGTCACACCTCAGGTACCCGTCCCTACTTTCACCGGAACGACTGCGGGCAAGGCCGACTGCCGGTAAAGCAATCCCAAAAGCCGGTGACCGAACCGAGTGGGATGGGCGGTTCGCCCCGTTATAAGGGGAGTGGAATTTGTCACCAGCATGGTTTGCCGCCGAACAGGGCGGATAGGGTGAGCGATCCGGTGCCCGGCCGGACCAGAGGCGGGCACCAGCAGCCGGATCGTTGACCGTGCGCCTGGGGGAGGCGCGTCGCGAGGCACCGACGGAGGATTCGAGCAACCGTGGATGCGCAAAGCCGTGGGCGGGCGGACGAAATCGACCCCGCAGACCAGTGGGTACTCAATCCCCGCACCGGCAACTACGAACTGCGACTGGCCGACTCCGCCGCGCAAGCGCGGCCCAAGGTCAGCGCACCCCGCAGATCGCCGTCTGCTCCCTCGACGCCGACCAAGCCCGCCCCCGGGGTACCGCGGCCGCGGCGGGGCGACCCGCCTCCGGGCGGCCGGCGCGGCGGGCGCTCCCGCAAGCTCGGCGGTGGCGGCCGTAAGAAGGCGCTGGCCATCACCGGAGGCGTCCTGGCGTTCCTGCTGGTCGGCGGCGCCGTGGCGGGGTACCTCTACTACGACCACCTGAACGGCAACCTCAGCGTCACCGACGTGGCGGGCGCGGGCACCGGCGGTTTCAAGAAGGACCAGGCCATCAACATCCTGGTGATCGGAACCGACAAGCGCACCGGCGCGGGCAACGAGAACTACGGGGACAAGGACAGCGTCGGCCACGCCGACACCACGATCCTGTTCCACGTGTCGAAGGACCGGACGAACGCGACCGCGCTCTCCATCCCCCGTGACCTGATCACCGACATCCCGGCCTGCCCGACGAAACAGCCGGACGGATCGACGAAGACGATCGCACCGACCAAGGGCACCCGCTTCAACACCAGCCTGGGCCAGGAGGGCCGGGACGCGGGCTGCACGATGCGAACGGTCAAGGAACTCACCGGCATCGAGGTCGACCACTTCATGATGGCCGACTTCAACGCCGTCAAGACGCTGAGCACGGCGGTCGGCGGAGTACCGGTGTGCCTGGACAAGGCCGTCAACGACGAGGAGGGTTCCCACCTCAAGTTGGACGCCGGCGAACACCGGTTGGAGGGCGAACAGGCCCTCGCCTTCGTCCGGACCCGGCACGGCTTCGGCAACAACAGCGACCTCGACCGGATCAGGATCCAGCAGCAGTTCCTGGGTTCGATGATGCGCGAGATGAAGTCGAAGGAGACGCTGACCAGCCCCAAGAAGTTCCTCTCCCTCGCGGAGGCCGCCACCAAGTCGCTGGGCGTGGACTCGGGGATCGGGTCCATCGGCAAACTCACCGATCTGGCGGGCGAGTTGAAGGGCATCGACACGAAGAACATCACCTTCACCACCCTGCCCGTGAAGGACAATCCGGCCGAACCGGAAGGCAAGAAGGCAACCGTCGTCGTCGAGAAGTCCCTGGCCGACCCGCTGCTGCAGATGATCCGGGGGGACGTCTCGCTCACGGAGGTCGAGAAGAAGGAACAGGCCGCCAAGGAGGCGGCCGACGCGGACGCGAAGGCCAAGCAGGACGCCCTGCTCCAGGGCAACCGCGCGGCCGCGGCGGACGTACGGGTGAGCGTCTACAACGGCGGCGGCCCCAAGGGCTCCGCCTCCACCACGCTGAACTGGCTGCAGAACAGCAAGGGCGTGTCCAAGTCCAGCAACGACGGCAACGCACCCTCGAAGGTCGGCGCCACGCAGCTGGAGTACGCCCCCAACCAGGCCGACCAGGCTCGGGCGCTGGCGGACATGATGGGCCTGCCCGCGACCGCGCTGAAGGTGGGGACGGCGGACGCCTCGGCGAAGACCCCGATGAAGCTGACGCTGGGTCCGGACTTCGCCAAGCCGGGCGCCCCGCTGGCGGCCCCGGTGCCCCAACAGCTGCCCGAGGACGTGCAGCGGGCGCAGGCCGACAAGGCGATCTGCGCCAAGTAGCAGGGATCTGCCGGTGACACCGGCACTCCGTTGACCAAGAAGGACCTTGAGGGGGACGTGTGAGGCGCAGCAGCGTGCGAGGGGAGGGGGCGAACGCCCAGGCCGCCGGGGAGATATCCGGCGGCGGGGCGGGCGCGTCCGGCACGGTGCCCCCACAGCGGGGCGGCTCCGGAGCGGCTCGCCGTTCGGACGGCGGCCGTCCCCGCAGACAGGGCAGACGGCGCGTGCTGCGCTGGACGGCTTCCGTGTTGTCCCTGCTGATACTCGGGACGGCGGGCGCCGGATACCTGTACTACCAGCACCTGAACGGCAGCATCCATACGGACGCGCTGAACCTCGGTGAGACCAAACTGGGCGGTTCCAAGCCCAACGCCTTCGGGCAGACCCCGCTGAACATCCTGCTGATCGGCTCCGACGCGCGCGACGACGCGGCGAACCAGGCCCTCGGCGGGGCCACGGACACCTTCGACGGCCCGCCGCTGGCGGACGTGCAGATGCTGCTGCACCTGTCCGCCGACCGCAGCAACATGTCGGTGGTCTCGATGCCGCGCGACACGATGCTGATGATGCCCAAGTGCACCGAGCCGGGCGGCAAGGTGCACCCCGCCAGCAAGGGCCTCGTCCAGACCAACGAGTCCCTGCAGCGCGGCGGTCCGGGCTGCACGGTCGCCGCCTGGCAGGAACTGACCAAGATCCCCGTCGATCACTTCATGATGATCGACTTCAAGGGCGTGGTCTCGATGGCGGACGCCATCGGCGGCGTCCCGGTCTGCGTCGAGGAGAACGTCCACTCCCGCACCCGGGACGGCAAGGGCTCCGGCCTGAAGCTGCCGAAGGGCACGAGCGTCATCCAGGGCGAGCAGGCCCTGCAGTGGCTGCGCACCCGCTACGGCTTCGAGGACGGCACCGACATCGGCCGCACCCACGCGCAGCACCAGTACATGACGTCGATGGCCCGCGAGTTCCGCAAGAACGCCAAGCTCACCAACCCGGTGAAGCTCAACAGCCTGGCGCAGGCGGCCATCGACGCCATGGTCGTGGACACCGGCCTGAACAAGATCGACAAGCTGTACGACCTGAGCATGGAGCTCAAGAAGGTGCCCCCGGGCCGGATCACCATGACCACCATGCCCTGGGTCTACAGCACCAAGCCCGGCCTGGACGGTCGGGTCGAGCCCATGGCGACCGAGGCCGAGGCCGTCTTCCGGATGGTCCGCGAGGACATCGCGCTCGACGGCAAGGGCAACGGGACCCCGGAGAGCGGCGCGTCCCCCTCACCGGGCGCCTCCGCGACCCCGGGCACCCCGAGCACGGCTCCGGGTACCCCGAGCACCGCTCCGAGCACGGCGCCCGCCGCGGCTCCCGCGAAGATCGCGGTCTCCGTCCGCAACGCCACGAGCGGCAAGGACGGCGCCGAGACCCGGGTCAAGAATCGGGCGAACGACGTGGCCGCGCTGCTGACCGGCAAGGGCTTCACCAAGGCCACCGCCGACAACCAGACCGGCGCCGAGGACACCACGGTGGTCCGCTACGCCACGGACGCCCAGGCGGCCGACGCGGGCGCCGTGGCCACCGCCCTGGGCCTGCCCGCCACCGCGGTGCAGAAGTCCGAGGAGGTCTCCGGGATCACCCTGTACGTCGGCAAGGACTGGCGGACCGGCAACGCGCCGACCCCGCCGCCGCCCGCCCCGACCGTGGCCCCGACCTCGGCCCACGCCCTCAACGGCGACAACGAGGGCGCCTGCATGCCGATCCAGCCCGGCTTCACCTGGTAGCGCGCACACGAAAGGGGCCCGGCCCGGCGACTGCGACGATCCGCAGCCTCCGGGCCGGGCCCCTTCGTACGTCTCAGACCTGCGAGGAGTCCCGCCGCACGGCCGGACGGCGACTCGCGATGACCTTGTTCGCCAGTGCCCGCGGGCTGGTCAGGAAGCCGAAGCCCCAGCTCAGGTGCATGGTCGCCAGGGCGACGGGGATCTGCGCCCGAGCCTTGATCCCGAGTCCCTTGCCCGCCGGTACGGAGCCCGCGGTGATCGCCGCGAGATAGCCGGCCGGGAGGACGAAGCCCAGGGGGGTGACGGTCGCGCCCACGACCACGCTCGCGGCGAGCGCGCAGACGAGGGTCGGCGGGGCCAGGTAGCGCAGGTTGATGGAGCCCGAGTGGTAGCGGGCCACCACGTGCCGCCAGCGGCCGTAGTCCTTGTACTGCTTGGCCAGGGCTCGTACGGAGCGCCGCGGGCGGTACTGGACCATCAGCTCCGGCGAGAACCAGATCAGACCGCCGGCTTCGCGGATACGGAAGTTCAGCTCCCAGTCCTGGGCGCGGATGAACTCCTCGTTGTAGCCGCCCTGCTGTTCCAGCGCCTCGCGGCGGAAGACTCCGAGGTAGACCGTCTCGGCCGGTCCCGCCTGGCCGCCGGTGTGGAACGGCGCGTTGCCGACACCGATCTTCGAGGTCATCGCGGCGGCGACGGCCTCCTCCCAGGCGTTCTCGCCCTCGGCGTGCATGATGCCGCCGACGTTCTGGGCGCCGGTCTCCTCCAGGAGGCGGACGGCGGTGGCGATGTAGTTCGGCGAAAGCATGCCGTGGCCGTCGACGCGCACCACGATCGGGTGACGCGAGGCCTTGATGGCGGCGTTGAGGGCCGCCGGGGTCCGGCCGGTGGGATTCGGGACGGTGTGGACTCGGGGATCCTCGGCGACGAGTTCGGCGGCGATCTCGTCGGTGCGGTCCGTGGACGGCCCGAGCGCGATCACCACCTCCATCTCGCCCGCGTACTCCTGTTCCAGGATGTGGCGGACGGAATCGCGGAGGTAGTGCTCCTCGTCGAGCACCGGCATGATCACCGAGACTGCGGGCTGCTGGGCGGGCATGTGGTCCTTCAAGGTCGGGTATCGGTGTCACGTTACCGCGTACGGGGGAACCGGGTGCGCGCCGAGCGATCGGTAAGGACAGCTGCTGATCGTATGGGCCTACTGTTCTGCCGAATCAGCTGATCCGGCCAGTGCCCCGGCCGGTCTCCCTGCTGCCCCCCGCGGAGGTGTCCCCCGTGCCCCAGCCGCACCGTCCCGCCCGTCCTGACGGGCCGCCCCGACCGCAGCGCGCCCGACGCGGCGGAGGCGGTCCCGCCCGGCGCCGGGACGGGCGGCCCCGGTGGGGGGTCCGGCTGGCGGCCGGCCTGTCGGTGGCGGTGCTCGGCTCCGGGGCCGTCGGGCACGCCGTGATGACCGGCCTGGACACCGGGATCGAGCGGGTGGACCCGTTCAAGGACATGAAGAACCGCCCGCAGGCCGGACACGGCCTCAACTTCCTGCTGGTGGGCACGGACGGGCGGGAGAAGGTCTCCCCGGAGGAGAAGCGCGAGTACCGGTTGGGCGGCGCGCCCTGCCACTGCACGGACACGATCATGCTCGTGCACCTGTCGGCGGACAAGGAGCGCGCCAGTGTGATCAGCCTGCCCCGCGACAGCTACGCCGAGGTGCCCGCCCACCGGGACCTCGTCTCGGGCAAGGCCCACAAGGCCCATCCCGTGCGGCTGAACGCGGCGTACGCGGAGGGTGGGCCCAACCTGACCGTGCGGACCGTGGAGAACATGACCCGGGTGAAGATCGACCACTACCTGGAGGTCGACTTCACCAGCTTCATGAAGACGGTCGACGCGATGGGCGGCGTGGAGATCTGCACGGCCAAGACCATGCGGGACCGCAACACCGGCCTCGACCTGCTGCCCGGCAGCCACCGCCTCAGCGGTGGCCAGGCCCTGCAGTACGTGCGTTCGCGCCATGTCGACGGGGCCTCCGACCTCGGCCGGATGCAGCGCCAACAACGGTTCGTCGCCGCCCTGATCAAACAGGCGACCGGAGGCGGGGTGCTGCTGAACCCGGTGAAGTTCAAGGAGGTCAGCTCCACCCTTCTCGGCTCCGTCCGGGCCGACAAGGACTTCGGCTCGGAGCAGATGCTGGCCCTCGGACAGGCGATGCGGGACTTCACCCCGTCCTCCTCGGAGTTCGCCTCGGTGCCCATCGGCAGCCCCTCCTTCCCGGTGAAGGGCATCGGGTCCACCGTGAAGTGGGACGAGCCGAAGGCGGCCAAGCTGTTCGAGGCGCTGCGCCAGGACCGGCCGCTGGCTCCGGCGCGGCCCGGGAAGGCCGAAGGCGGTCCGCCCGCGGCGGTGGCCGTGGACGTGCCCCCGCGCCAGGTCCGGGTCCAGGTGGAGAACGGCACCCGGATCGACGGACTGGGCGGACGGGTCGACGCCGCGCTGCGGGCCACCGGCTTCGACACCACCCGGGCCCCGGGCAACGGCGCGAGCCGCGAGGTCAAGCGCACGGTGATCACGTACGACCCCCGCTGGGACCGCTCCGCCCGGTCGGTGGCGACCGCGCTGCCGGGCAGCGAGCTGCGGGCGGTGGCGGGCCAGGGCCGGACGGTCGTGGTGGTCGCGGGGGCGGACTACCGCAAGGTGGTGCCGGTGCGCGCCGAGGACCCGTACCAGGGCACCTTCGGGGTGGTCACGGGCGACGAGGTGGTCTGCGGGATGTAGCCCCGGCCGGGCGTCCAGCCGTCTAGCGGACGCGCTCCACCAGGGAGACCTGGAGGCCGTGGACCTTCTTCGTCTCGACCAGCTTGTAGTGCTTCTCCAGCGCCTCGGCCTGTGCCTCCGGGAGCTTGTGGTACGGGTTCTTCGTACCGCTCCACGTGACCACCCACACCCGCTGGGTGGTGCCGAGGCACTGCTCGGGCTGCTCGCACTCCACCGGGAACAGGTCGTCGTTCGCCACGGCCGAGCGCTGCGCGAACACGTCGCGGAGCTCGACCCGCTCCGGCAGGAAGTACTCGACCTGGAAATCGGTCATGTACACGCTGTCGGCGCCCCGGACCGGTACGAAGCCGTCACCCGGCCGGTAGCCCTTGGCGATGACCGCCGCGGCCTCCTCGCCCTCGCGGCCGGCCTTGATCGTCTCCGTACGGATCTGGCGCTGGTCGGGAAGGCCGAGGAGGATCACCGCAGCCAGGCCGGCCACCCCGAGCGGCCGGGGCCTGAGGGCGGCCAGACCGGCGGCGGCGAGGACCGCCCAGGCGGGCATGGTGAAGAGCAGGTAGCGGTCCATGAAGTACGAGGTGCTGCCCTGCGAGACCACCCAGGCGGCCGCGATCGGGGCCGCGCCGACGAGCGCGAGCTCCGCGGCGGGCCGACGGCCGCGACTCCACGCGAGCGGGAGCAGCGCCATCGCCGCGACGGCGAGCGCGATGAGCGGGGAGCCGAAGAGGGCGTCCCACACGTCGGCGATGCTGCGCAGGTGCGGGGTCTTGATCCAGCTGATCTGGCGGCCGACCTGGCGCTGTCCCAGCAGCACCAGCGGGATCACCGGGAGCAAGCTGACGACGACGGTCACCGCGTAGGCGATGACGGTGCGGCCGTGCCGGTCGTGCCACCAGCGCAGGAGCACGATCAGGGCGTGCGGCAGCAGGAAGAGCAGGGAGACGATGTGGAACAGTCCGGCGGCCGCCACGGCGAGGGCGTACGGGGCCCAGCGCCGCGGGGTCGGCCGCTCCAGCGCCCGCATCAGCAGCCAGGTCGCGGCGGTGACCGCGAGCACGACGAAGGCGTAGGAGCGGGCCTCCTGGCCGTACCGAGAGACGGACGGGAGCAGGGCGAAGAGCAGGCCGGCGAAGACGGCGGTGCGGCGGTCGAACAGCATGCGGGCGGTCAGCACGACGAAGGCGGCGGCGCCGGCCATGGCGATCGCCGAGGGCATCCGGAGCATGACCTCGGAGTCGCCGAAGACGGATATCCAGCCGTGCAGCAGCAGGTAGTAGAGGCCCGAGACGGCGTCCACATGGCCCAGCATCCCGATCAGGTCGCCGGTGCTGCGTATCGCGGCGTTCCAGCTGGCGAGCTCGTCGCGCCAGAGCTGGGGGTTGTCGCTGCCCACGGTGGCGACCGCGAGGGTCAGCACGGCGGCCCACAGCCAGTCGAAGCGGGCCGAGCGCGGTGTGCGCGAAGCGCCCCGGTGGCCCGCTGCGTCGTCCGAGGCCGCCTCGGAGGCGGGGCGGCCGGTCGGGGAAGGCAGGGTATGGGTCGTCATCGGGAGGAACCTGCCATGTCGTTCGAGTTCCGTTCGCGGTCTGCGGCGCGGTCCCGCACCGGCGGGTCGGCCCTCAGCGGGAAGATGCCGGGGGCGTCGAGCATGCGCTTCATGAGAGCCGACAGCGGCCGCTCGGCGTAGCGGTGCACGATCCACGACAACAGGAGTACGCAGGCAAGCACGGCGAGCAGGGTCGCTCCGACGCCCATACCGTGGTTGCGGGCCCAGCGGATCAGAGCGAATCCGATCTCCTGGTGCAGCAGGTACACGGGGTACGTGAGGGCGCCGGCGACGGTCAGCCACTTCCATTGGATCCGGTCGAAGGCACCCATCGCCACCGCCAGCACCACGCCGAAGGCAAGGAGGGAGAAGCCGGCCATCACGTTCCAGCTCAGCGAGTGCATGACGCCGTACTCGTAACTGCCCTTCGTGCCCAGCAGCTGATGCTGGGCCACCAGCCAGGAGAACCCGACGACGCCCAGGAGTAGCCAGTTCGTGCCGAACCGATAGATCAGGAACATGGCGATACCGGCGATGAAGTACGGGGCGTACTCCGGCATGACGAACATCTTCAGCAGCGCACTGTCCGCCTTGTCGGCGACCACGGACAGGATCATCCAGATCCCGCAGAAGGCCAGCACCCTGCGGTAGGTGACGCCGAGCGCCACGACGACGGCGAACAGCAGGTAGAAGCGCAGTTCGACCCAGAGGGTCCAGTAGACGGGGTCCACCTCGGTGACACCCAGTGGCAACTGGAGCATCGTGAAGTTGGAGAGCACGTCCGTCTTGCTGAGATGAGGTCGGTTGCGCGCCGTCGCCGCGTAGTTCACCACGAGGGTCGTGAGGATGATCGCGACCCAGTAGGCGGGCAGGAGCCGCACGACGCGGGAGTTGAAGTACTGGCGGGGCGTCTTGCCCCAGCAGGACATGCAAATGACGAAGCCGCTGATCAGGAAGAACAGCTCAACCCCGAGGAAGCCGTACGCGGTGAACCGGTGCAGTTCCGGCATCAGCTGCCGGGGCGCGCCGTCCCAGACCTCCGGCATGCGGTTGACGCCGGTCCAGTGGAAGGCGACCACCATGAGGGCGGCCACCAGACGCAGGCCGTCCAGGGCCCGGAGCCGCGGGCGCCGGCCGGTACCACCTGCGACGGGCGTCGGGGAGGGATGCGGCACTGTTGGCGAACTGATGCCCGGCGCCAGGGGTACGACCGTCGACATAGAGGAACTTCTCCACTGCTGAGCCGGGTTAAGGGTCACGTCGGTTCGCCCGGTGAGCCCGAACGTCAGCTCATGAGTCTACGTGGGGCCCTTGTCGGGGCGGCCCGGGCGGTTGACGAAAGTGAGGCAGGACTCACCGCCGGGCCGTTGGGCTGTGCGGTGTCGCTCAGAACTCTTCGTCGAAGCCCTGGGCGGAGCGCTCCTCGCGCAGCGCCATGATGGCCTGGCGGCGGGCCAGGCGGTGGGTGCGGCGGATCTGGGCCTCCTGGTAGCGCCGCTCGTCCTGCTCCGTCTCCGGGATGACGGGCGGGACCTGGCGGGGCTTGCCCTCGGCGTCCACGGCCGCGAAGACGAGGTAGGCGCTGCCGACCTGGGTGGCGGGGGTGGACTCGTTCCACCGCTCCGCGAGGACCCGTACGCCGATCTCCATGGAGGAGCGGCCGGTCCAGTTGCACTGGGCCTTGACGTGGACGAGGTCACCCACGCGCACGGGAGCGAGGAAGGCCATCTCGTCCATGGACGCGGTGACCGCCGGGCCGCCGGAGTGGCGGCCGGCCACGGCGCCCGCCGCGTCGTCCACCAGCTTCATGATCACGCCGCCGTGCACCGAGCCGAGGAGGTTGGTGTCGTTGGCGGTCATGATGTGGCTCAGGGTGGTGCGGGAGGCCGAGATCGGCTTCCCGGGCAGCTCGCCCGGTGTTTCTGTCATACGGACACCTTAGATGCGCGCCGGAGGCATCAGCTCTGCAACAGCCCGGTACGGATCCTCCCCCGGGCTGTCGGACGACGCGCCCGGGCAGGCATCCTTGGGCACATGAATGACTGGCCGGATCGGCGGGACGACGGGTACGGGCGCGGCAGCGCGCAGGCGCGGCCGGAGGGCGCGCAGCGGATGCCGCACGTGCAGCGGCAGCCGCAGCAGCCGCAGAGGCCTCCGCGACCGCCGCAGCAGCCGCAGCCCGGCCGGCCGGGGGTCCCGCCACAGCAGCACGGCGGGTACGACGGCGGGTACGACAGCGGCTACAACACCGGCCAGGTCTACGGGACGCCTGCGGGCGGAAGTCCGGGCGGGCCGGGTGGACCGGGCGGGCCGGGTGTGCCGCCGCAGCGGCCGTCGGGACCGTCCGGACCGTCGGGGCCCGGCCACGCGCCGGACTGGGGCAGGCGGATCAAGATCGGTTCGATCATGCTGGTCTCCGCGCTGCTGGTGACGACGGTGGGCACCTACTTCTGGGCGGACTCCAAGGTGCGCCGCGAGGTGGACCTCTCCAAGGTCATCGAGCGCCCGAAGGAGGGCGACTGCACGACGTACCTGATCGTGGGCTCCGACAGCCGCGAGGGCATGTCCGACGAGGAGAAGAAGAAGCTGCACACGGGCTCGGCCGAGGGCAAGCGGACCGACTCGATGATGATCCTCGCCAAGTGCTCCAGCGGGAACACGATGATCTCGCTGCCGCGCGACTCGGACGTGGAGATCCCGTCCTTCGTCGGCTCCGAGTCGGGCAAGAAGTTCCCCGCGCAGGGGCGCCGGGTCAAGCTCAACGCGGCGTACGCGGAGGACGGGCCGGAGCTGCTGGTGCGGACGGTGGAGCACAACACCGGCCTGCGGATCGACCACTACGCGGAGATCGGCTTCGCCGGCTTCGCGAACATCGTGGACGCGCTGGGCGGGGTGGAGCTGGACATCGAGAAGGGCTTCAAGGACGAGAAGTCCGGCGCCGACTTCCAGGCCGGCAAGCAGACCCTGAACGGCGAGCAGTCCCTGGCCTTCGTACGGACCCGGTACGCCTTCGCCGAGTCGGACCTTCAACGGACGAAGAACCAGCAGAAGTTCCTGTCCGCGCTGGCGAGCCAGGCGGCCACGCCGTCCACGATCGTGAACCCGTTCGCGCTGTACCCGATGCTGGGAGCCGGGCTGGACACGCTGATCGTGGACAAGGACATGGGCCTGTGGGACATGGGCCAGATGTTCTTCGCGATGAAGGGCATCAACGGCGGTGACGGCGTCTCGATGAACATGCCGATCTCCGGCCAGCGCGGCGGCAACCTCGTCTGGGACAAGGCGAAGGTGCAGCAGCTGGTGAAGGAGATCCAGAACGACGAGAAGGTCACCGTCCGCGGCCAGTGACCCGGTGTAAGGAAAATGGGGCACCCTGAGGGGGTGCCCCATTTTCCGTGAGAGCGGGAGAGCGGGTCAGCGCTTGCCGGCGCGGGCGCGCAGCTTCCACGGCATGGCGATGGACTCCAGCTGGACCGCGAGGTTCATCTTGGACTCGCCGACGGTGCGGTCCTCGAAGTGGATCGGGACCTCCATCACCTGGAAGTCGCGGCGCAGCGCCTTGAACTTCATCTCCACCTGGAAGCTGTAGCCCGCGCTGCCGACCGACGCCAGGTCGATCGCGCGCAGCGCCTCGGCGCTCCACAGGTTGAAGCCGCCCGTGATGTCGCGCACGCGGGTGCCCAGGATGGTGCTCGCGTAGGCGTTGGCCCAGCGGGAGAGCAGCTTGCGGTGCGCGCCCCACGCGTCGGACAGGGTGCCGCCCGGGACGTAGCGGCTGCCGACGACGAGACCGGCGCCGGTGGACAGGGCCACGCCCAGCATCTCGGCGATCTTGCCGGCCGGGTGGGAGCCGTCCGCGTCCATCTGGAGCACGTACTCGGCGCCGTCCTCGACGGCCTTGGCCATGCCGGCGGCGTAGGCGCGGCCGAGGCCGTCCTTCGCCGTGCGGTGCAGCACCGACATGCGCGGGGCGCCGTCCTCGGTGAGGTAGCCCTCAGCGAGTTCGTCGGCGATCCGGCCCGTGCCGTCGGGCGAGGAGTCGTCGACGATCAGCAGGCGCAGGCCGGGCTGGTCCAGGCCCATGATGAGCTCGGCCATGCCCGGCAGGTTGCCGGCTTCGTTGTACGTGGGCATGACCACGGTGAGCGGGGTCTGCGCCCACGCGTCGGGGAGCTTGGTGGTCACGATGTCGGTGGCGCGGGGAGTCTGCTGCTCGCCTATCACAGGGGTATGCCTCACTGAAGTCGGTCGGTACGCGCGTCCCTGCCCGGGGTCACCGGTCGGAGGAAAAGCGGACTGCGGCCGCGGGCAGTTCAGCCTCGCACCACACCCGCGCCCCTGCGCGAAGTTCGTTGTCAGCCCCTACGACCGCACCGTCGCCGATGACCGCGCCGTCCAGGACTGTGCGCGATCCCACCGAGGCTCCGGCGCCGACCAGGCTGGCGCTGACGTGCGTGTCCGGACCGATGATCGCGCCGTCCAGCACGATGGAGCCCTGGACGACGGCGCCCGATTCGATCCGGGCACCAGCGCCCACCACAGTACCTCCCGAAAGCTTCGCGCCGTCCGCCACATGGGCGCCCGGGAGCACCAGGGCTTCACCACGGGGGCCGGGAACGGCCGGGGAGGACACGACGCCTCGTACCAGATCGGCGGAAGCCTGGACAAAGGACTCCGGCTTGCCGAGGTCCAGCCAGTAGGTGTTCTCGGTGACGCCGTGCAGCTTGGCCCCGGAGGCGAGGAGACCGGGGAAGGTCTCGCGCTCGACGGAGACGGGGCGCCCGGCCGGGATGGAGTCGATCACATCGCGGCGGAAGACGTAGCAGCCGGCGTTGATCTGGTCGGTGATGATCTCTTCGGGGGTCTGCGGCTTCTCGGTGAAGGCCAGCACCCGCCCCTCGGAGTCGGTGGGGACCAGGCCGAAGGCGCGGGGGTCCTCGACGCTGACGAGGTGCAGGGAGACGTCGGCGTCGGCGGCCTTGTGGGACTCGACCAGGCCGGCGATGTCCAGGCCGGTGAGGATGTCGCCGTTGAAGACGAGGACGGAGGAGTCCGGGCCGCCGTGCAGCCGCTGGGCGGCGTTGCGGATGGCGCCGCCGGTACCGAGGGGCTCGTCCTCGACCACGTACTCAAGGGTGAGGCCGAAGGCCGATCCGTCGCCGAAGTAGGGCTCGAAGACCTCGGCGAGGTAGCAGGTGGCCATCACTATGTGGGTAACGCCGGCGGCAGCGGCCCTGGCTATCTGGTGTGCGAGGAAGGGGACACCTGCTGCCGGAACCATCGGCTTGGGGGTGTTCACCGTCACGGGGCGCAGACGCGTGCCCTGCCCGCCAACTAGCAGGATCGCTTCCGTCATTGCGTACTCCCCAACCGATTGTGCATATGAGGGTCCAAATTTAGCCCATCCGGGGGTGTGCGACGGCCATGCCGATGCGCCGCACGAAGAAGCCCCGGCCGGGTCCGGTCGGGGCTTCTCGAAGGGCCCGCCCTAAGGCACCTACTACGCCCACCACAAGCGACAGGCCGCACCGTCGGCCAGGACCGTGCGGGACGGTGAACTGAAGCTGCTGGTCCAGCACGTCTACGACACCAACTACCGCGTCTATGGGGCGAGGAAGATCTGGCGGGAGCTGAACCGGCAGGGCCAGGCCGTGGCTCGCTGCACCGTCGAGCGACTCATGCGAGAACTCGCTATCGCCGGAGCGGTCCGCGGCAAGCGTGTGATCACCACGACTCCCGGCGGCCAGACCGAGCGGGCCCCGGACCTTGTGGACCAGGAATTCGTCGCCGGTGCCCCGAACCGCTGCTGGGTCGCGGACTTCACCCTCGTCAAGACTGGGTCGGCGTCGTCTGCGTGGCGTTCGTCGTGGGCACCTTCTCCCGCCGGATCGTCGGCTGGTCCGCGGCCACCGTGAAGGAGACGGTCTTCGTGCTGGACGCCCTGGAGATGGCGATCTGGCAGCGCGACCGCGACCAACACCCTGTTCAGCCAGGCGAGTTGATCCACCACTCGGACGCCTGGTCGCAGTACACGAGTTTCCGGCTCGCCGAGCACCTGGACGCCGCCGGTATCGCCGCCTCGATCGGATCGGTCGGCGACGCCTACGACTGTCAGTCTTCTCGCACCGGATCCCGCAAGGATCAACGCGCTGATGGAGAGCACGATCGGCCTGTTCAAGACCGAGCTGATCAAACCCCGACGGCCGTGGAAGACGCTGTCCGACGTCGAGCTCGCCACTGCTGAGTACGTCGACTGGTACAACCACCGACGACTCCACGGTGAGATAGGCCACGTTCCACCCGTCGAATACGAGAACAACCACTACCGAGCAACCACGAAACCCCGGGTCACACCCAACAACTGAGATCTCTACCGAACCCGGAACGGTTCAACGCGGGCGTCCCCGAGAACGATGTGGCCGACTGGATGGGGCACAGCAGCACGGACGTGCTCCGCGAGCACTACCACTACCTCTTCGAAGGAGCCGAGCAGCGCGGACGGGCCGCCATCGCAAGCATGCTGACACCCGGCGCGGACGACCCCACCGAGCGAGACGAAGTCGCCTGGGACAGCCCACACGAAAGGCCCCCGGCATCACGCCGGGGGCCTTCTCGTTCATGCAGGTCAGCACCCGTTCCGCGCCCGGTCTCCGCCCAGGATTCCCCCAGCATGATGCCCAGGAACGAACCGGAACGGACCCGAACGGACCGAAAGCCGACCACCTCTCCCCGATCACCCGAGAAGGCAGCTGACCTGTGAAAACCCTGCTACGGCAGGTTCCTCGCCATCACGATGCGCTGCACTTGGTTCGTACCTTCATAAATCTGCGTGATCTTGGCGTCGCGCATCATGCGCTCCACCGGGTAGTCGCGGGTGTAGCCGTAGCCGCCCAGGAGTTGGACCGCGTCCGTGGTGACCTCCATGGCGACGTCGGAGGCGAAGCACTTGGCCGCGGCGCCGAAGAAGGTGAGGTCGGCGTCGAGGCGCTCCGACTTGGCGGCGGCGGCGTAGGTGAGCTGGCGGGCGGCCTCGATCTTCATGGCCATGTCCGCGAGCATGAACTGCACGCCCTGGAAGTCGCCGATCGGCTTGCCGAACTGCTTGCGCTCCTGGACGTAGCCCTTGGCGTAGTCCAGGGCGCCCTGGGCGATGCCGAGCGCCTGGGCCGCGATGGTGATGCGGGTGTGGTCCAGGGTCTTCATCGCGGTGGCGAAGCCGGTGCCCTCGGCGCCGATCATGCGGTCGGCGGGGATCCGTACGTTGTCCAGGTAGACCTCGCGCGTCGGGGAGCCCTTGATGCCGAGCTTCTTCTCCGGGGCGCCGAAGGACACGCCCTCGTCGCTCTTCTCCACGACGAAGGCGCTGATGCCCTTGGAGCGCTTCTCCGGGTCGGTGACGGCCATGACCGTGTAGTACTCGGAGACGCCCGCGTTGGTGATCCAGCGCTTGACGCCGTTGAGCACCCAGAAGTCCCCGTCGCGCACGGCGCGGGTCTTCATGCCGGCGGCGTCGGAGCCCGCGTCCGGCTCGGAGAGCGCGTACGAGAACATCGCGTCGCCCTTGGCCAGCGGGCCGAGGTACTTGGCCTTGAGCTCCTCGGAACCGGAGAGGATCACCGGGAGCGAGCCGAGCTTGTTCACGGCCGGGATGAGGGAGGAGGAGGCGCAGACACGGGCCACCTCCTCGATCACGATCACGGTGGCGAGGGCGTCGGCGCCCGCGCCGCCGTAGGTCTCCGGCACGTGGACGGCGTGCAGGTCGCTGGAGACCAGGGCGTCCAGGGCCTCCTGCGGGAAGCGGGACTCCTCGTCGACCGCGGCCGCGAACGGCAGGATCTTCGCCTCGGCGAGCGAGCGGACCGACTCGCGGAGCATGTCGTGCTCCTCGGCCGGGCGGTACAGGTCGAAGTCGGCAGAACCCGCCAAGATCTCTCACTCCCCAGGGTGATGCGTGATGCTAACTACCGTTAAGTAACCCAAGCCTAGTGGTCCGGTCACGGATGGCGATATGGACGGGCCACGTGAGATGGGTGACAGCGGTGGTTCCTCCGGGAACGTCCCCGCCGGCGGGCCCGACTATGCTCAGTGGCCGCAAACGGCCCCGCACCTCTGGAGCACCCATGGCCCCCCTCAGGATCACTGTGATCGGCACCGGTTACCTCGGTGCGACCCACGCCGCCGCGATGGCGGAGCTGGGCTTCGAGGTGCTGGGGCTGGACGTGGTGCCCGAGAAGATCGAGATGCTGGCCACGGGCCGGGTCCCGATGTACGAGCCCGGGCTGGAGGAACTGCTGGCCCAGCACGTGGCCGGACTGCCCGGCTCGACCGGCCGGCTGCGGTTCACGACCTCCTGGGAGGAGGTCGGCGCCTTCGGTGACGTCCACTTCGTCTGCGTGAACACCCCGCAGAAGCACGGCGAGTACGCCTGCGACATGTCCTACGTGGACTCCGCGATGGCTTCGCTGGCCCCCCATCTGACGCGGCCGGTCCTGGTCGTCGGCAAGTCCACGGTGCCGGTGGGCTCGGCGGAACGGCTCGCGGTGAAGCTCGCGGAGCTGGCCCCGGCGGGCGCGGACGTGGAGCTGGCCTGGAACCCGGAGTTCCTGCGGGAGGGCTTCGCGGTGGACGACACCCTGCACCCCGACCGGATCGTGATCGGCGTCCAGGGCGAGCGCGCCGAGAAGCTGCTGCGGGAGGTGTACGAGACCCCGATGTCGGAGGGGACCCCGCTGGTGGTCACCGACTTCCCGACCGCCGAGCTGGTGAAGACCGCCGCGAACTCCTTCCTCGCGACCAAGATCTCCTTCATCAACGCGATGGCGGAGGTGTGCGAGGCCGCCGGCGGAGACGTGGCCAAGCTGGCCGAGGCCATCGGCTACGACGAGCGGATCGGCGCGAAGTTCCTGCGCGCGGGGATCGGCTTCGGCGGCGGCTGCCTGCCCAAGGACATCCGGGCCTTCATGGCGCGCGCCGGTGAGCTGGGCGCCGACCAGGCACTGACCTTCCTGCGCGAGGTCGACTCCATCAACATGCGGCGCCGCGGGCACATGGTCGAGCTGGCCCGGGAGTCCGTGGGCGGTTCGTTCCTCGGCAAGCGGGTCGCCGTGCTCGGCGCCACCTTCAAGCCGGACTCCGACGACGTACGGGACTCGCCCGCGCTGAACGTGGCCGGGCAGATCCACCTCCAGGGCGGCCAGGTCACCGTCTACGACCCCAAGGGCATGGACAACGCCCGCCGCCTCTTCCCGACGCTGGCCTACGCGGACTCCGCGATGGCCGCCGCCCGCGGCGCGGAGGTCGTCCTGCACCTGACCGAATGGCGCGAGTTCCGCGACCTCGACCCGGCGGAGCTGGGCGGCGTGGTCACCGACCGGCTCATCCTGGACGGCCGCAACGCGCTGGACCCCGAGCGGTGGCGGGCCGCGGGCTGGACGTACCGGGCGATGGGGCGTCCGCGAGCCTAGCCCTCGGGCCGGGGTGGGGTGCGGGTGCGGGTCCGGGGTGCCGGGTGCGGGTCCGGGGTGCCGGGTGCGGGTCCGGGGTGCCGGGTGCGGCGCCGTTGCCAGGGGCTCCGCCCCCGGACCCCCGCGCCTCAAACGCCGGCGAGGCTGAATGGAGCGCCTCGAACACCGTTGAGGCCGGGTCAGCGGCGGTGCCCGGCCGCGCGCGCGGTGAATTCCGCGTCGCGCAGGACGCGCTGGGCGTTGCCCCAGGTCAGCAGGGCCACCTCGGACTCCGGCCAGCCGCGCTCCAGCAGTTCCGCGATCAGCCGCGGATAGCCCGAGGGGTCGGTCAGGCCCGTCGGGCGGGGGTGGCCCGGTCCGGTGCCGAAGCTGGCGCCGAGTCCGACGCCGTGCGGGCCCGCGATCGCCCGTACGTGGTCCAGGTGGTCCGCCACCGCGTGCAGGGAGTCCCCGGTGCGCTCGGTGTCGAAGGTGACCATCGCCAGGCCGTTCGCCTCCCGTAGGGCGGCCAGCACCTCGTCGGTCACGTTCCCCGGATGCGGGTTGAGCGAGGCGGCCGCCGTGTTCGAGATGATCACCGGGGCCTTGGAGGCTCCCGCGATTCGGCAGGCGACCGTCGGCGGGCAGTCCGTCAGGTCCAGCAGGATCGCCAGCCGGTTCGCCTCGCGGACCACCTCGTGGCCGAAGGGCGTCAGCTCCTCCCGCGCCCAGGGCGCTCCCGCCGGCGCGAGGATCCGTACGCCCAGCGCGTGGAAGGCGCGCAACGCGCCCAGGGAGTCGGTGAGGGTGCGGCCGGGCACCGGGCCCAGGTACGAGGCGATGCGGCCGCGGTTGCGGGCGTCCGCCAGGTCGTCGGCGGTGAGGGCCAGGAGCAGGCTGTCGGGATAGCGGCGCATCAGGGTCAGCGCCGTGTCGATCTGGTCCAGCGTGTCGGAGAGCACCTGGTCGCCGGAGGCGTCCTCGCGCGCCCGCGCCGACGGCACGAGCAGGGACCAGAACTGGGCCCCGACTCCCCCGGCGCGCAGCCGCGGGATGTCGGTGTCCACGCCCGTGTCCGAGGTCTCGATGTCGTGGTACGGGCGCTGGTGCAGGGTCCGTACCAGCGTGTTGCACCCGTCGGCCACGGGATGGACGGCCAGCAGCGCGACGGCCCGGTCGAGGGCGCCCGCCGCCACCGCTACCGCGGGTGCGGGGAGGTCTTCGGCTCCGATGCCCACGGAGTGGGGTTCATCCTGCAGGTCGGCCATGGCGTTCGCTCCGGTCTCGGCGGCAGCAGGGAGAGATGGTGCCACCGTGACACGCGGGACGGCAGGGCCGCCCGGCGGACGCAGCGTTCGGGTGAACCCGCAGGTCACACCCTGTCACCGCGTCCACCGGGCACCGCGTCCGCTAGCGGATCACCGCGTTCGACGGGCCCCGGGAGGCCGACAGGTCGCGGGCGACCGCCTCCGCGTCGCGCAGCGCCCGTACCGCGTTGGACCAGGTCAGCTTCGCCAGGTCGGCCTTGGACCAGCCGCGCGTGAGCAGCTCGGCGACGAGGTTCGGGTAGCCCGCCACGTCGTCCAGGCCGGACGGGGTGAAGGCCGTGCCGTCGTAGTCCCCGCCGATGCCGATGTGGTCGATGCCGGCCACCTCGCGCATGTGGTCCAGGTGGTCGGCCACCGTGGCGGCCGTGGCCATGGGGCGCGGGCGCGCCTCCTCGAAGGCCCGGTGCAGGGCCATCGCCTCGGGGGTGGTGTCCAGGTGGTGGAGGCCGTGTGCCCGCAGGTTCTCGTCCGCGGCCAGGGTCCACTCGACCGCCGCCGGGAGGATGAACTTCGGGACGAAGGTGGCCATCGCCACCCCGCCGTTGGCCGGCAGCAGCGCCAGCACGTCGTCGGGGATGTTGCGCGGGTGGTCGCAGACCGCCCGCGCCGAGGAGTGCGAGAAGACCACCGGCGCGGCCGAGACGGCGATGGCGTCGCGCATCGTCGTCGCGGCGACGTGCGAGAGGTCCACCAGCATGCCGACGCGGTTCATCTCGCGGACGACCTCGCGGCCGAAGTCGGTCAGACCGCCGTGCCGGGGCTCGTCGGTCGCCGAGTCCGCCCAGTCGATGGTGTCGTTGTGCGTGAGCGTCATGTACCGCACGCCCAGCTGGTGCAGGGCGCGCAGGGTGGCGAGCGAGTTGTTGATGGAGTGGCCGCCCTCGGCTCCCATCAGCGAGGCGATCCGGCCGTCGGCGCGGGCCGCCTCCATGTCGTCCGCCGTCAGCGCCCGCACGAGGTCGCCGGGGTAACGGTCGATCAGCTGGGCGACGACGTCGATCTGCTCCAGGGTGGCGCTGACCGCCTCGTCGCCGGCGTAGTCGGAGCGCACGTAGACGGACCAGAACTGCGCGCCGACCCCGCCGGCGCGCAGCCGGGGGATGTCGGTGTGCAGGTGGGCGGACTGGTCGCCCGCGATGTCCCGACGCGACAGGTCGTAGCGCACCTGCTCGCGCAGCGCCCAGGGCAGGTCGTTGTGGCCGTCCACGACGGGGTGTTCGGCCAGCAGCTCGCGCGCCTCGTCCAGACGCTGCGCGGCGCTCACTTGCCGAACCCGAAGGACTCCGCGTTCGCGACCTTCGTACGCAGCCGCTTGCCCTTCTCCGTGGCCTGGTCGTTCAGCTCCTGCTGGAAGTCGCGCATCCGGGCCAGCAGCTCGGTGTCGTGCGCGGCCAGCATCCGTACGGCCAGCAGGCCCGCGTTGCGCGCGCCGGCGACCGAGACGGTGGCGACGGGAACCCCGGCGGGCATCTGGACGATCGACAGCAGCGAGTCCATGCCGTCGAGGTACTTCAGCGGCACCGGCACGCCGATGACCGGCAGCGGGGTGACCGAGGCGAGCATGCCGGGCAGGTGGGCGGCTCCGCCCGCGCCCGCGATGATCGCCTTCAGCCCGCGGCCGGCGGCCCGCTCCCCGTACTCGATCATCTCGCGCGGCATCCGGTGGGCGGACACGACGTCGACCTCGTAGGGGATCTCGAACTCGTCCAGGGCCTGGGCGGCCGCCTCCATGACGGGCCAGTCCGAGTCGGAGCCCATGACGATGCCGATGACGGGGGCTGCGGAGGTGGGGCTCATGCGGTGACCGTTCCTCTGAGGTAGTCGGCAGCGTGGCGTGCGCGCTCCAGCACATCGTCCAGATCGTCGCCGTAGGTGTTGACGTGGCCGACCTTGCGACCGTGTTTCACGTCCTTGCCGTACATGTGGATCTTCAGCTGGGGGTCGTGGGCCATGCAGTGCAGGTACGCCGCGTACATGTCGGGGAAGTCCCCGCCCAGCACGTTCGCCATGACCGTCCACCGGGCGCGCGGGCGCGGGTCGCCCAGCGGAAGGTCCAGGACCGCCCGTACGTGGTTGGCGAACTGTGATGTCACGGCCCCGTCCTGGGTCCAGTGGCCGCTGTTGTGCGGGCGCATCGCCAGCTCGTTGACCAGGATCCGGCCGTCGGTGGTCTCGAACAGCTCCACGGCCAGGTGGCCGGTCACGTCGAGTTCCTTGGCGATGCGCAGGGCGAGGGCCTGGGCCTCGCCCGCGAGGGCCTCCGAGAGGTTCGGGGCCGGGGCGATCACCGTGTCGCAGACGCCGTCGACCTGGATGGATTCGACGACGGGGTACGCCACGGCCTGGCCGTGCGGGGAGCGGACGATGTTGGCCGCGAGCTCGCGGACGAAATCGACCTTCTCCTCCGCGAGGACCGGGACGCCCGCCTTGAACGGGGCCTCCGCGTCCTCCGGGGTGCGGACGAACCACACGCCCTTGCCGTCGTACCCGCCGCGCACCGTCTTGAGGATGACGGGGAAGCCGCCCACCTCGTCCGCGAAGGCCGCCGCGTCCGCCGGATCGCGCACGATCCGGTGGCGGGGGCTGGGCGCGCCGATCTCGTCGAGCTTGGCGCGCATCACCCCCTTGTCCTGGGCATGCACCAAAGCGTCGGACCCCGGGCGGACGGGGATGCCGTCCGCTTCCAGGGCCCGCAGGTGCTCCATGGGTACATGCTCGTGGTCGAAGGTGATCACGTCACAACCGCGCGCGAAGGCACGCAACGTCTCCAGGTCGCGATAGTCGCCGATGACGACATCGCTCACGACCTGGGCCGCCGAGTCCTGCGGGGTGTCACTGAGGAGCTTGAATCTGATGCCGAGGGGGATACCCGCCTCGTGGGTCATGCGGGCGAGCTGTCCGCCGCCGACCATGCCGACTACCGGGAACGTCACTCCTCCAGGGTATCCGCCGGTATTCCGCCATCCGGACACGGCCCTGGCGAGAACGTTCCCGTGTGTGTACCCGTGTGCGTTGCGTCGCACGGTCCCGGATGGGACAGACGGAGCAACCGAGCGACACTTAGCATGTCTGGGTTGACGAAAACCACCGGACGCCCCTCGCGGGGCGGTGACCGACAGGGACTGAACCATCACATGAGCACGCCGAAGAACGGATCGCCCCTCGAACGCGTACGCGGTTTCGCACGGGAGGTCGCCAAGTTCGGGGCCGTCGGCGGTCTCGGTGTGCTGGTCAACCTGGGTGTCTTCAACCTGATCCGCAACACGACCGACCTCCAGGTGGTGCGCGCGAGCGTCATAGCCACCGTCGTGGCCATCGCCACGAACTACCTCGGTTTCCGTTACTTCGCCTACCGGGACCGCGCGCAGAGCGGGCGCACCCGTGAGCTGATCCTGTTCGCCCTGTTCAGCGCGATCGGGCTGGTCATCGAGAACGGCGTGCTCTACACCGCCACCTACGGGTTCGGCTGGGACGGGCCGCTCGCGTCCAACGTCTTCAAGTTCGTCGGCATCGGGACGGCGACCGTCTTCCGCTTCTGGTCGTACCGGACCTGGGTCTTCAAGGCCCTGCCCGTGACCGTGGCCGAATCCGCGCCCGAGCCCGTATCTGCGCCGAAGCCGACGCCCCAGCCCGCGCCCGCGCCCGCTCCCACCCCCGAGCCCGCGAACAACCGGGCCTAGCGGACCATCGCCTCCCGCACGGCCCTTTCCGGCGCCGTCCGGCTGAGGAACAGCGCGAACACCGGCGGCTGTGCCTGAAGCAGCTCCAGGCGCCCCCCGTCCGCCTCCGCGAGGTCCCGGGCCACCGCGAGGCCGATCCCGGTGGAGTTGCGACCGCTGATGGCCCGCTCGAAGATCCGGTTGCCGAGGTCCGGCGGGACACCGGGTCCCTCGTCCGTGACCTCCAGCACCGCCTGGTTGCCGATCACCCGGGTACGCAGCGCGACCGTGCCACCGCCGTGCATCAGGGCGTTCTCCACCAGGGTGGCCAGCACCTGCGAGACCGCGCCCGGGGTGCCGACGGCCCGCACGCCCGTCCGTCCGGACCGCACGATGGCCCGGCCCGCACTGCGGTAGGCCGGCCGCCACTCCTCCACCTGCTGCTTGACGACCTCGTCCAGGTCGAAGGGGACCGCGGAGCCCGTCCGCGGGTCCCGCGAGTTCGTGAGCAGCCGCTGCACCACGTCCGTGAGCCGCTCCACCTGGGTCAGGGCGATCGTCGCCTCCTCCCGGACGGTCGCCAGGTCGTCGGTGACCGTGATCTCCTCCAGCCGCATGGAGAGCGCGGTGAGGGGGGTGCGTAGCTGGTGGGAGGCGTCCGCGGCCAGGCGCCGCTCGGCTGTCAGCATCCGGCCGATCCGCTCGGCGCTGGAGTCCAGGACGTCCGCGACCCGGTCCAGCTCGGGGACCCCGTACCGCTTGTGCCGGGGCCGCGGGTCGCCCGATCCGAGCCGCTCGGCCGTCTCGGCCAGGTCGGTGAGCGGGGAGGCCAGCCGGTTGGCCTGCCGTACGGCGAGCAGTACGGCCGCCACGACGGCCAGCAGGGCCACCGCGCCGACCACGGCCAGGGTCCGCCCGACCTCGCGGGTCACGGTGGAGCGGGACTCCTCCACGACCACGACCTCGCCCTGCTCCCCGCGGGCGGTGCCGCGGATCACACTTTCGGGGATCGGGGCGCCCACCTGCACGGCCGACTGGCCGGGGACGGTGATCCGCGCGTGGTGGCCGGCGTCCAGCTGCTCGCCGAGGGCCACGGGGTCGATCGGCTTCTTCTCCAGGACGTTCGCCTCGACGATGCCCACGAGCCGCAGCGCCTCGGACTCGATGCGGTCCTGGGCGCTGCTGGTGATGGTCCGGGTCTCCACGATGACGAGGGAGACCCCGAAGACGGCGATCACGACGAGCACCACGGCGAGCGTGGAGTTGATGAGGCGGCGGCGCATGCCCTAGAGCATGCCCCAGGTGGGGCGGAGGAGGCGGTCAGCTCTTCTCGAAGCGGAAACCGACGCCCCGCACGGTGGCGATGTAGCGGGGGTTGGCGGCGTCGTCGCCCAGCTTCTTGCGCAGCCAGGAGATGTGCATGTCGAGGGTCTTGGTGGAGGACCACCAGGTGGTGTCCCAGACCTCGCGCATGAGCTGGTCGCGGGTGACGACCCGGCCCGCGTCGCGGACCAGGACCCGCAGCAGGTCGAACTCCTTGGCCGTGAGCTGGAGCTCCTCCTCCCCCATCCAGGCCCGGTGCGATTCGACGTCGATCCGCACGCCGTGGGTGGCGGGGGGCTGCAGGGCCTCGGTGGCGCCGCGCCGGAGCAGGGCCCGGACCCGGGCGAGCAGTTCGGCCAGGCGGAAGGGCTTGGTCACGTAGTCGTCGGCGCCGGCGTCCAGGCCGACGACCGTGTCGACCTCGTCGGCCCGGGCGGTGAGGACCAGGATCGGGAAGCCGTGGCCCTCGGCGCGCAGCCGGCGGGCGACCTCCAGCCCGTCCATGCCCGGCAGTCCCAGGTCGAGGACGACGAGATCGACGCCGCCCTGCAGTCCCGCGTCCAGGGCGGTGGGGCCGTCCTCCCGGACCTCGACCTCGTACCCCTCCCGGCGCAGGGCGCGGGCCAGGGGTTCCGAGATGGATGCGTCGTCCTCGGCGAGCAGTACACGCGTCATGTGGGTGATGGTAGTGCGCGGCGGCTGAAACCTGGGGCCCCCGGGAGGACCCCTCTCTATCTGCGCTTATGAGGGACTGAGCGCCTTCGAATATGGTCGAACGGTTCCCGGCGCGCCTTGTGATCCATCTCTCAAGTCCTTTCATATGCCGCAGTGTCGTGTCGTATGGTGGCGAGACGCCTGATGCAATACCTCAGGGACCTTTGTGCCGAAAAGCAGCACAAAGGTCTCTATTTCTGTCCTGAACCGGACGGACGGTCCGATCAAGGACCGGCCCGACCGGCCTTGACGACAGTGAATGACCTGTTGGCCGGGCCCCTCGCGTGAGATGCGCGGGAGGGCGTGGATCCCGGTTACGGATGTCCTGCCGCCCCCATCCCCGTGGGGCGGGCCCCGAGGCGTGGGGTGGGAGATCCGTCCACCGGTGCCGGCCACCCCCCACCGGGCGCGGATGAGCTCACGAAGCCGAAGCGTCCCGAGCAAGCAAGGATCGACCATGGCTTCCAGCCTGACGACGGCCTCACCGAGCCCCGCTCACGAGAAGACCGTCCTCGGCCACCCGATCGGCCTGGCCACGCTGTTCATGACCGAGATGTGGGAGCGCTTCTCCTACTACGGCATGCGTGCGCTTCTCGTTCTGTACCTGGTCTCCGGCGGTGTCGACGCCGCGACCGGCAGCCAGGGTGGTGGCCTCGGCTTCACCGCCGCGACGGCGACGGCGATCTACTCCGTCTACGTCGCCATGGTCTACCTCATGGCCATGCCCGGCGGTTGGTTCGGCGACCGCGTCTGGGGTGCCCGCAAGACGGTCACCATCGCCGGCGTCGTGATCATGGCGGGCCACTTGGCGCTCGCGCTGCCCGGCCAGCTGTCGTTCTTCGTCGGTCTGCTGCTGGTCGCGGTCGGCTCCGGTCTGCTGAAGGCCAACATCTCCACGATGGTCGGCCACCTGTACCGCGGTGTGGACGACCCGCGCCGGGACAGCGGCTTCACGATCTTCTACATCGGCATCAACGTGGGTGCCCTGCTCGCCCCGATCGGCATCGGCATGGTCGGCGAGATCGTGAACTGGCACCTCGGCTTCGCGCTCGCCGCCGTCGGCATGGGCATCGGCCTCGTGGTCTACCTGCTCGCCGGCCGCACCCTGAGCCCGCAGAGCAGCATCGTCCCGAACCCGCTGTCCGCGGTCGAGCGCAAGGCCGTGATCGTCAAGGCCCTCGCCGTCCTGGCCGTCGTCGCCGTGTTCTACGGCGCCGTCGTCGCCGCGGACATGTTCACCATCAAGTGGGCGCTGTACCCGATCACCATCGCCGGTCTGCTCATCCCGGTCGCCGTCCTCGTCCGCATCAAGCGGGACCGGGACCTGTCCACCGTCGAGCAGACCCGGATGAGCGCCTACATCTGGTTCTTCGTGGCCGCCGCCGTCTTCTGGATGATCTACGACCAGGGCGGTTCGACGCTCTCGCTCTTCGGTGACAAGAACTCCGAGCGCAGCCTGCTCGGCTGGGAAGTCCCCACCACCATCTTCCAGTCGCTGAACCCGCTCTTCGTGGTGGCCCTGGCCCCGGTCTTCGCCGCCGCCTGGGTGGCCCTGGCCCGCCGCAACCGCGAGCCCAGCACCATCGTGAAGTTCTCGGTGGCCCTGATCATCGTCGGCGCCTCGTTCTTCGTCTTCGCCCTGCCGCTGAGCCAGACCGCCGGGAACGACACCAAGGTCACCATGTGGTGGCTGGTGCTCATCTTCCTGATGCACACGCTCGCCGAGCTGTGCCTGTCGCCGGTCGGCCTGTCGGTCACCACGAAGATGGCGCCGCAGAAGTACGGCTCCCAGATGATGGGTGTCTGGTTCCTCGCCGTCACCGCCGGTGACTGCGTCACCGGTCTGATGGGTCTGGCCGACGTGCAGCTGAACGGCGTCGGGGTCATCCTCTTCCAGGCGGTCGCCGCCGTGCTCGCCGGCCTCGCGATCTTCATGTACCGCAAGAAGGTCAACCAGCTGATGGACGGCATGGGCTGACCCGTCGGCTCCCCGTCCCACGCGAACGGCCCGGCACACCGGAAGGTGTGCCGGGCCGTTCTCGTGTCAGCGGGTGCCGCGCAGGCGGCGCCAGGGGGTGAAGGTGAACACCGCCCCGCCGAGCAGGATCACCGTGCCGGCGACCAGGGCCAGGGCCTTGATGCCGCCCTCGTCCTCCGCGCCGGTCTCGGCGAGACCGCCCGAGGTGGTGCTGCCGGAGGAGGAGGTCGAGGAACCGGAGCCGCCCGGCTGGGCGGCGGTGTCCAGTTCCAGCGACACCCCGCTGCTCGCCGCCTTGCAGGGGACGTTGATCGGGGTGGCGCCGGGAGCCATCGTGACGTCGATCGTCAGCTGGTCCGGGCTCAGCGTCACCTTGCCGCTCTTCCCGGGCTTGTAGGTGCCGGTCATGTCGCTGAGGCTGACCGGGGCCTTGTCCGGGATCGGCTCCGCGTTGGCCGGGCCGGAGACCTTGACCGTGCCGCTGTCCGCCCCGCCGAGCTTCACGTCCATGGAGGGCTTGAGCGCTCCCGCGGGCAGGGCCATGGGCGCCGCCATCGCGCCCTTGGCGGTCTTGACCGTCAGGTCGTAGCTGCCGCCGTTCTTCTTCGCGTTGATCGTGACCGGGGTCTTGATGCCTCCCGGGACGACCGGTCCGCAGTCGAAGGCCACCTCGACCGCCTTGCCCGGGAAGTCGGTCTGGCCGCCTCCGCCGCCGGTGGAGCCGCCGGTGGAGCCTCCCGTGGTCGTGGAGCCGCCCGTGGTCGTGGAACCGCCGGTGGTGGTGGAGCCGCCCGTGGTGGTGCCACCGGTCGTCGTGCCGCCGGTCGTGGTACCCCCGCTGGAGCCGGCCGCCACGTCGATGGTGGCCCCGACCCCCACGGCGCCGGTCGGCGCGCACTTGGTGACGAACGTGCCGAAGGAGAAGGTGACGGCCACGTCGTACTTGCCGGGGGTCAGCGTGATCTTCCCGGCCTTGGTGAGCTTCAGCTTGCCCTTCATCACGGACATCTGCATGGGCGCCTTCTTCGGGATCGGCGGGTTCTTCTTCTCCCCGACGACCTTCAGCTCACCGCCACCGCCGCCGACGGTGATCCAGCCGGTGGGCTGGACCGCGTCCTGCGGGATGTCCATCAGGTCCGTGTTGTTCGAGGCCGGCTTCACCGTCTCCCAGGACACGTCGACCTCGTCGCCGACCTTCGCCGAGGCGGGAGCGGTGACCTTGGCGGTGGTCTCCCCCTCCACCGGACCGCCACCCCCGGCCGGGGGGACGCACTTGACGTTGAACTTGGTCTCCGCGGCCTGGGCGGGAGTGGCTCCGATGGCGATACCGGCGCCGCCGAGCAGCAGCGCGATCACGGCCGCGCTCACCCTCCGTTGGGTATTCACGAATGTCCCTTCGTCGTCGAACGGTTCTCAGACGGTGCGGACGCCTGTGGTGCTGTGCCCGGCGCGCTGTCCGGGGTGAACCACGGCAGGACCGCCGTGGTGGTCTGGGGGGACGGCTCCGGGCCGTCGGAGCCCGGGGCCCGCTCGGGCGACCGCGGGGCCCCGATCCTCGGCAGCCGGGCCGTCACCGCCAAGGCCGCGTCGGGGAGCCGTACGCCCCGGTGGCGGCCGCTGGCGGGCGCGGCGCCCGGCCGGGCCCGGTCGACGATCGCCATGCCGATACGGAAGACCGCGGCCGGGATCACCAGCAGGAGCAGGCCCCGGAAGAGCAGCACCCCGTACGGGCGGTCCACGCCCCAGGGCTGTGTGGCCACCACGGTCTCGCCGTACTTGAGGGAGATCGTGTAGTCCCCGTGGGCGCCGGCGGTCAGACTCACGTCGAGCGCGATCTCCGCCTTGCCGCCGGGCGGGACGGTGCCCTTCCAGCGGGCTTCCTCCCACACCGGGGCGAACACCCCGTGCGCGGTGCCGAGCTGGAAGACCGGGTCCTTGACCGGGACCGGGCCGAGATTGCCGACGGTGACCTTGAACTTCCGGGTGGGTGGGGCCCCGAACCAGGTCAGCACCCCGTCCTCGCCCTCCAGCCGGACCCCGGTGAGCATCGCGAGGCGGGCCGTGCCGGACTCGGCGGGCAGCTCGGCGACCGGGTGGTCGGTGATCTTCAAGGGGGTCGCGACGGTGGACTGGTCGCCGTTGACGGAGGTGACGTTGACGATGCAGGGGCAGGGCTTGGGCGGTGCCACCACGGGCAGCCGGCCGGTGAAGCTCCCGTCGGCGCCGACCGAGACGGCGGCGCCGTCGGCGTTGGCGCAGCTGTTGGTGCCGCCGATCATGTTCTGGCCGCAGACCAGCAGCATCACCAGCGTCTTCGCCGGCCAGCCGGTGCCGGTGACGGTGATCCCGGTGCCCTTGGCGGCCTCCTGGAGCGAGAGCGCCACGGCCGGCTTGCCCTCGGCGGCGGCCGGGCCCGCGGGGAACAGGGCGAGGGCGCACACCGCCAGCCCCGCGGCCAGCAGGGCTCCGACTCTTCTCACCTGGCGGCTCCCGTCAGTTCGTGGTGTGGCGTAGGGGGCGTCGGTCCGGCCGCGGACGGCCCGTCCGGCGCCGGGGCCGGGCCCGGTTCGGGTCGCCGGCCGCGTACGAGGTACAGCGCGGCGGCGGTCGTCGCGCCGAGGCCGAGCAGGCCGCCCCCGGTCCAGCCGGCCAGGCTCCAGGGGACGAGCCAGCGAGATCCGGTGGCCACCGCGCGGGCGCCGCCGGGGGCGGTCACGGTGAGGGTGACGCGGACCCGGTCGAGGGCCGGGGCGCCGGGCCAGGGCTCGGTGAGCTCCACCCGCTGGCCGGGGAGCAGTTCGATCGGCAGGGTGCGGCCGCGGGGCGGGGCGGCCGGCTCGCCGACCAGGGCCTCGGCGCGGATCCGGAGTTCCGGGGTGAGGGCCACGTTGCCGCGGTTGACGAGGGTGTAGGCGATGACGGCGGCCGCGCCCCGGCCCCGTACGGCGACGTCCTCGACGGTGAGGGCGGCCAGCGTGGGGCCGCCGACCCGCAGGTGGACCCGCACGCCGACCTCGCGGCCGCCCTCGGTCGCGATCACGGCGGCGGGGTGGTCGCCGGGCGGGGACGCGGGCGGCACGGTGAGGGTGAAGGGGACCACGGCCCGGGTACGGGGCGGGACCTTCACGGTGGTGGCGGCCCCGAAGCTGATCCAGGAACCGGCCCCGGCGGCTCCGGTCGCTCCGGTGGCTCCGGCGCCGGGCGTCGCCGGGCGGACCGCGAAGGCGCCGTCGGCCGTGTTGTAGGCGTCGGCCCCGCGCAGGGTGATGGTGCGCTCCTGGTCGGTGGTGTTGGCCAGGGCGAGGCGGTCCTCCAGCACGGTGCCGGGGGCGCCGGCCAGGTAGAAGTACGGGCGGACGGCGGTCGCCGCCGCGCCGGTGGCGGGCTCGGCGGTCCAGCCCGGTTCGTCGGCGGCCGCCGGGCGCGCGGGGGCCGCGTACAGCGTGGCGGCGGCGAGCAGGAGGACGGCGGCGGCGCGCCTGAGGGTGTGGAGCACGGGCATGACCGAGGTGCTCCGTTCAGGACCGGGCCCGCTGCCCGCGCCGGGTCAGCCAGAGCACGCCGGCCGCGCCGGCGAGCAGCACCGTGCCGCCGAGGGTGCCGAGGGCCAGGGCGGAGTCGGTGGGCCCGGTCTGCGGGAGGGTGTCGCCGGTGGTGTCGGCGCCGGGCTGCGTGCTCCCGCCGCCGCCGGGCGCCGTGACGTCCAGTTCGAGCGACGGTCCCGGGTTGTTGCCGGGGGTGCAGGTGGTCGTGGTGCCCATCGCCTTGATGGTGAGCACGCCGGCGGTGAAGGTGACCTTGCCGCTCTTCTTGGGCGTGTAGGTGCCCGAGAGGTCGGTGATCTTGATGGGGGTGTCCGGGGGCACGGCCTCGGGGTTGGACGGTCCCGAGACCGGTACGGACACCTTCTCGGCGCCGCCGACGAGGATGACGGCGCTGGGGCTCATGGCGCCCTTGCCGAGCTCGATGGGGCTGGACGAGACGCCCTTCTGGAAGGACATCGTCAGCTTGTACCCGTCCCCCTCCTTGACGGA
This sequence comes from Streptomyces sp. BF23-19, assembly GCF_041106355.1. Classification (NCBI taxonomy): domain Bacteria; kingdom Bacillati; phylum Actinomycetota; class Actinomycetes; order Kitasatosporales; family Streptomycetaceae; genus Streptomyces; species Streptomyces sp. BF23-19. The sequence goes on from NZ_JBGBPT010000014.1 coordinate 56,936, forward strand.
CTTGATGTCGATGGGCGACACCGCCGACTTGTCCCCGATCGGGGTCTTGCAGTCGTAGGCGACGTCGACGACGGCGGCATGGGCCGCGGGGGCGGTGAACAGCACCGCCGATCCGGCCAGCGCGGAGGCCAGCGCGAGCGCGGTGGAGCGTTTGCGGTCGGACACCTTCGTCTTCCCCTCGGGCCACAGAAAACTGACGACACATCAGATCGGTGGCTCAAGGTACGCCCGGGCCCTTACGGAGGGAAGACAAAGGACAACCCGGGATTGACTGTTCGTCAGCAGGCGCGGCGCCCCCGCTGCCAGACGCCGGAGACGAGCGGTACGCCCGGCCGGTAGGCGAGGTGGACATGGCTCGGGGCGTCCAGCAGGGCCAGGTCCGCGCGGGCCCCCGGGGCGAGGAAGCCGATGTCGTCGCGGCGCAGGGCGCGGGCGCCACCGGCGGTGGCCGACCAGAGGGCCTCGTCGGGGGTCATCCGCATGTCGCGGACCGCGAGCGCGATGCAGAAGGGCATCGAACTCGTGTAGGAAGAGCCGGGGTTGCAGTCCGTGGACAGGGCGACGGTGGCGCCCGCGTCGATCAGGCGCCGGGCGTCGGGCCACTGGGCGCGCGTGGAGAACTCGGCGCCGGGCAGCAGGGTGGCGACGGTGGTGCCGGCGGCCTGGGCGAGGGCGTCGACATCGGCGTCGGTGAGGTGGGTGCAGTGGTCGGCGGAGGCCGCTTCGAGCTCGACGGCGAGCTGGACGCCGGGCCCGTAGGAGAGCTGGTTGGCGTGCACGCGCGGGATCAGCCCGGCGGCGGCGCCGGCGGTGAGGATGGCGCGGGCCTGGTCGCCGTCGAAGGCGCCCTTCTCGCAGAAGACGTCCACCCAGCGGGCGTACGGGGCGCAGGCCGCCAGCATCTCGCCGGTGACGAGGTCGACGTAGCCGGCCGGGTCCTCGGCGAAGTCCGGGGAGACGATGTGCGCACCGAGGTAGGTGACCTCCTCGGTGTGCGCGGCGGCGATGCGCAGGGCGCGGGCCTCGTCGGCGACGGTGAGTCCGTAGCCGGACTTGGTCTCGAAGGTGGTGGTGCCCTGGCGGCGGGCCTCGTCGAGGTGCCGGACGAGGTTCGCCTCCAGCTCGGCGTCGGTGGCGGCGCGGGTGGCGGCGACGGTGGTGCGGATGCCGCCGGCGGAGTAGGCGCGGCCCGACATTCGGGCGTTGAACTCCTGCGTGCGGTCGCCGGCGAAGACGAGGTGCGAGTGGGAGTCGACGAATCCGGGGATGACGGCCCGACCCTGCGCGTCGAAGACCTCGTCCGCGGCGGGCGCCTTCGCGGCGGGGCCGACCCAGGCGATCTTGTCGCCGTCGATCACGACGGCGGCGTCCTGGACGAGGCCGAGGGGGCTGCCGTCGCCGAGGGCGGGGTCGTTGGTGACGAGGCTGCCGATGTTGGTGATGGCGGTGGTGGTCATGGGGGTTCCTCTCAGAGCACCGGGCTCTGCCCGGACCCGGTCCTCGAACGCCGGACGGGCTGAAATACAGCCCCGCCGGCGATTGAGGCGCGGGGTCTGGGGCGGAGCCCCAGGAAACGGTCAGGCGCGCAGGGCTGCGATGGACTCGGCAAGGGCGGACGGGACGTCCCCGACCAGGGTGTGGTGGCCGTCGCGGACCACGTGACGGCCACCGACCACCGTGTGGCGGACGTCCGAGGCGGTGGCGGCGAACACCGCCGTCTCGGCGCCGAGGCGCGCCGGCGGACCCGCCGTGCGTACGGAGTCCAGCGCGATCGTGGTGAAGTCCGCGAGCGCGCCCGCCTCCAGTCGCCCCGCGTCCGGGAGTCCGAGGGCGGCGTGGCCGTCCTCGGTGGCGGCGGTGAGCAGGGCGTTCGCCGTCCAGTGGCCCCGGGTACGGCTGGCGAGGCGCTCGTTCAGCTCCATCGCGCGGGCCTCTTCGAGCAGGTCGATCACCGCGTGGCTGTCGCTGCCCAGGGACAGCGGGCTGCCCGCGTGCTGGAGCCGGGTCGCCGGGCCGATGCCGTCCGCGAGGTCGCGTTCGGTGGTGGGGCACATGCAGGTGCCCGTGCCGGTCCCGCCGAGGAGGGCGATGTCCACATCGGTGAGGTGCGTGTTGTGGACGCCGGTGGTGCGCGGGCCGAGCACGCCGTGGTCGGCCAGCAGCTGGGCCGGGGTGCGTCCGTGGGCTGCCTGGCAGGCGTCGTTCTCGGCGGTCTGCTCCGAGAGGTGGACGTGCAGGGGCGCCCGGCGCTCCTCGGCCCAGCCGGCCACGGTGGCCAGTTCGGCGGCGGGTACCGCGCGGACCGAGTGGACGGCGGCGCCGATCAGGGCGTGCTCGCGGGGCTTCAGCGCGCTCGCGCGCTCGGCCCAGGCCTCGGCGGTGCCGTCGGAGAAGCGCAGCTGGTGGGTGTTGGGGGCCTCGCCGAAGCCGGAGGACAGGTACGCGGTGTCCAGGAGGGTGATCCGGATTCCGGCCGCGGCGGCGGCCTCGATCAGGGCCTCGCCCATCGCGTTCGGGTCGGCGTAGGCGGTGCCGCCGGGCGCGTGGTGGACGTAGTGGAACTCGCCGACGTTGGTGATGCCGGCCAGCGCCATCTCCGCGTAGACCGCGCGGGCGAGCGCGAAGTAGCTGTCGGGGGTGAGGTTCTGGGCGACCTTGTACATCAGGTCGCGCCAGGTCCAGAAGGTGCCCGAGCCGACCTGGACGGTGCCGCGCAGGGCCCGGTGGAAGGCGTGGCTGTGCGCGTTGGCCAGCCCGGGGATCGTCAGGCCGCGCAGCACCTCGGCGCCCGGCGGCGGGGTCTGCACCCCGGTGCGCAGGGCGCCGATCCGCCCGTCCTGCGTGACCTCCAGGGCGACGCCCGGCTCGACATGGGTGCCGAGCCAGGCGTGCTCCAGCCAGTACGTCGTCAACGACATGCCAGGCCTTCCAGTACGTCGGCGAGGGCGAGGACGCCTGCCACGCAGTCGTCCTCGGCGGCGAACTCCCGCGGGGAGTGGGAGACGCCGGTCGGGTTCCGTACGAACAGCATGGCGGTCGGGACGGCCGCCGAGAGGATCCCGGCGTCGTGTCCCGCCCCGGTGCCGAGCACGGGGACCGAACCGCCCAGGATCCGGTTCATCTCGTCGCGCAGGGCGTGCTCGAACTCGACGACCGGGGTGAAGGACTCCCGGACGATGTCGAGGTCGATGCCGTCCTGGTCGGCGCGCTCGCGGGCGGCCTTCTCGACGGCCGTGACGACCGTGTCGAGGGTGGCCTGGTCGGCGGCCCGGGAGTCGAGCCAGCCGCGCACCAGCGAGGGGATGGCGTTGACCCCGTTGGGCTCGACCGCGATCTTCCCGAAGGTGGCGACGGCCCCGGCGAGGGCCGCCTCCGCGCGGGCGGCCAGCACGGTCGACGCGTAGGTGAGCATCGGGTCGCGGCGGTCGACCAGCCGGGTGGTGCCGGCGTGGTTGGCCTCGCCGCGGAAGTCGAACCGCCAGCGGCCGTGCGGCCAGATCGCGGAGGCGATACCGACCCGGTCCCCGGACAGGTCCAGGGCCCGGCCCTGTTCCACGTGGAGCTCGACGAAGGCGCCGATGCGGCCCAGGCGTTCGGGGTCGGCCCCGATGGCCTCGGGGTCGTATCCGGCGGCCTCCATGGCCTGGGGCAGGGAGATGCCCTCGGCGTCGCGCAGCTCGTACGCCTTCTCCTTGGTCAACTGTCCGGCGGCGAGCCGGGAGCCGACGCAGGCGAGCCCGAAGCGGGCGCCTTCCTCGTCACCGAAGTTGGTGATGGCCAGCGGCCTGGAGAACTCCGCGCCCCTCCTGCGCAGTTCGTCCAGGGCCGCGAAGGAGGACACCACCCCGAGGGGGCCGTCGAAGGCCCCGCCGTCGGGGACGGAGTCCAGGTGCGAGCCGGTGACCACGGCGTCCCCCGCGAGGGGGTCGCCGAGCCAGGCCCACTGGTTGCCGTTGCGGTCGGTCTCGTACGTCAGCCCGCGCGCCTCGGCCTGCTCCTGGAACCAGGTCCGGCAGTCGGCGTCGGCCCCGCTCCAGGCGTACCGGCGGTATCCGCCGGTACCGGCGTCGCGGCCGATGGGCGCGAGCTCGGCCCACATCTCGTGGAAGGTCACGCGTCGTCGCCCTCACGCATGGGGACGCGGACGCCGCGCTCGTCGGCGACCGACTCGGCGATGTCGTAGCCGGCGTCGACGTGGCGGATGACGCCCATGCCCGGGTCGTTGGTGAGCACGCGGCGGATCTTCTCGCCGGCGAGCGGGGTGCCGTCGGCGACGGTGACCTGGCCCGCGTGGATGGAGCGGCCCATGCCGACGCCGCCGCCGTGGTGGATGGAGACCCAGGACGCGCCGGAGGCCACGTTGACCATGGCGTTGAGCAGCGGCCAGTCGGCGATCGCGTCGGAGCCGTCGAGCATGGCCTCGGTCTCGCGGTAGGGGGAGGCCACCGAGCCGCAGTCGAGGTGGTCGCGGCCGATGACCAGGGGCGCGGCGAGGGTGCCGTCGGCGACCATCTCGTTGAAGCGCTCGCCGGCCTTGTCGCGCTCGCCGTAGCCGAGCCAGCAGATGCGCGCGGGCAGGCCCTGGAAGTGGACGCGCTCGCCGGCCATCTTGATCCAGCGGTGCAGGGACTCGTTCTCCGGGAAGAGCTCCAGCATGGCCTTGTCGGTCTTGTGGATGTCCGAGGCCTCGCCGGACAGGGCGGCCCAGCGGAAGGGGCCCTTGCCCTCGCAGAACAGCGGGCGGATGTAGGCGGGGACGAAGCCGGGGAAGGCGAAGGCGCGGTCGTAGCCGGCCAGCTGGGCCTCGCCGCGGATGGAGTTGCCGTAGTCGAATACCTCGGCGCCGCCGTCCATGAAGCCGACCATGGCCTCGACGTGCTTGGCCATCGACTCGCGGGCGCGGGTGGTGAAGCCGGCCGGGTCCTTGGCGGCGTAGGAGGCCATGTCGTCGAAGTCGACGCCGACGGGCAGGTACGCGAGCGGGTCGTGGGCCGAGGTCTGGTCGGTCACGATGTCGATCGGGGCGCCCTCGGCGAGCATCTGCGGGAGCAGCTCGGCGGCGTTGCCGAGGAGGCCGATGGAGAGCGGCTTGCGGGCGTCGCGGGCCTCGACGGCCAGCTGGAGGGCGTGGCGGAGGTTGTCGGCCTTGACGTCCAGGTAGCGGTGCTCGATGCGGCGGTCGATGGCGCGCGGGTCGACGTCGATACAGATCGCGACGCCGTCGTTCATCGTCACGGCCAGCGGCTGGGCGCCGCCCATGCCGCCGAGGCCGGCGGTGAGGGTGATGGTGCCCGCGAGGGTGCCGTTGACCCCTCCCTTACCAATTGAATGCAGCTTGGCGGCGACGGCGGCGAAGGTCTCGTAGGTGCCCTGGAGGATGCCCTGGGTGCCGATGTAGATCCAGGACCCGGCGGTCATCTGGCCGTACATGGTCAGGCCCAGGTTCTCCAGACGGCGGAACTCCTCCCAGTTGGCCCAGTCGCCGACGAGGTTGGAGTTGGCGAGCAGGACGCGCGGCGCCCACTCGTGGGTCTGCATCACGCCGACCGGGCGGCCGGACTGGACCAGCATCGTCTCGTCCTGCTTGAGGGTCTGCAGGGTGCGGACCATCGCGTCGTACGAGCGCCAGTCGCGGGCGGCCTTGCCGGTGCCGCCGTAGACGACCAGCTTGTCGGGGTGCTCGGCGACCTCGGGGTCGAGGTTGTTCTGCAGCATCCGCAGGGCGGCCTCCTGCTGCCATCCCAGGGTGCTGAGCTCGGTGCCTCGCGCGGCACGTACGGGGCGGGGTCCTGACATGGCGGTGCCTCCTCCGATGTTGGTCAATCTATTCACATCCTCGCGCCCTGAATAGATTCAGTCAACAGCTGCGTTCGGCCCCGTCGGGTGATGGGATGGCCGAATGGCTGCGAACAGCGAGGTCGAGGGTGTCGCCGCGAGCGCCGCAGGGCGCCGGGATCCGGCCGTGCGGGCCGCCGTCGAGCAGCGCCTCGTGGGTGCGGCCGACGGGGCGGAGCCCCTGGTCTGCCTGCTGGACGTCGCTGGCATCCGGGCCTCCGCCGCCGCCCTGACCGGCGCCTTCGCGGCCGCCCTGGCGCCCGGCACCCCCGTCCTGCACGCCTTCGCCGTCAAGGCCGCCCCGCTCGTCCCGGTCCTGCGACTGCTCGCCGACGCCGGGCTCGGCTGCGAGGTGGCGAGCCCCGGAGAGCTGGCGCTGGCCCGGGCGGCCGGGGTGCCCGCCGACCGGACGGTCCTGGACTCCCCCGCCAAGACCCCGGCCGAGCTGCGCGAGGCCTTGGCCCTGGGCATCGCCGTCAACGCCGACAACCCGCAGGAGCTGGCCCGTCTCGACGGGCTCGTCGGCCGGGCCGCCACGCCCCCCGCGGCCCCGATCGGCCTGCGGATCAACCCGCAGACCGGGGCCGGAGCCATCGACGCCCTGTCCACGGCCACCGCCACCTCGAAGTTCGGGATCGCCCTGCGCGACCCCGGCGCGCGCGCCTGGCTCGTACGTGCCTACCTGGACCGGCCGTGGCTCACCCGCCTGCACATCCACTCGGGCTCCCAGGGCGTGCCCCTGGCCCTGATCGCGGAAGGCGTGCGGGAGCTCCACGCGCTCGCCGAGGAGATCAACGCGGCGGCCGGGCGACGTCAGGTCGACACCCTCGACATCGGCGGCGGCCTGCCGGTGAACTTCGCCTCGGACGAGGAGACCCCGACGTTCGCGCGGTACGTGGCGGCCCTGCGCGAGGCGGTCCCCGCCCTGTTCGACGGCTCGTACGGCCTGGTCACGGAGTTCGGTCGGTCCCTGTTGGCCAAGCACGGCCTGGTACTGGCCCGCGTGGAGTACACCAAGACCAGCGGCTCCCGGTCGATCGCGCTCACCCACGCCGGGGTCCAGGTGGCGACCCGCACCGCGTACGCCCCGGCGGCCTGGCCGGTGCGGATCCTGCCGTACGACGCCAAGGGCGCCCCGAAGACCGGCGACCCGGTGGCCCAGGACATCGCGGGCCCGGCCTGCTTCGCCGGGGACCTGCTCGCGACCGCCCGCGAGCTGCCCCGGCTCGCGCCCGGCGACCTGATCGGCGTCCCGGACACCGGGGCGTACTTCTTCACGGCCCACTACGGCTACAACAGCCTGCCGCGCCCGGCGGTCCACGGCTTCACGGTCACGGAGTCGGGGGAGGTCACCTTCCGCCTGGTGCGCCCCGCGCAGGACGTATCGGCGATCGTCGCGGAAGCGGGCGGCGACCTGCGGGACGCGCTGCTGTGAGAACCCGGGGCCCCGCCCCGCCGTTCCGGCCCCGCCGGCGCGCTCGCCGGACGACGGCCTCAGCCGGCGAGGGTGGCCGCCAAGGCCGGGGCGAGGCCCGCCACGACCTCGGCCGGGGTCAGCACGACGACCCCCGGCAGGCGCAGCAGGTAGCGGGTCAGGGCCAGGCCCAGCAGCTGCGCGGAGACCAGGCCCGCCACGGCCGCGGCCCGCTCCGGGCCGACGGCCGCCGCCAGCGCCGGGGCGACCTGCGCCGCGAACACCTCCCGCATCCGCGCCGCGGCCTGTTCGTTCGTCACCGCCGAGCGCAACAGCACCAGCAGCGCGTCATCGGCCGGATCACCCTCCCACCGCTCCACGAAATGCCGCACGAGGGCCGCGGGGAGCTCCCCGGCCGGCACGGCACCCAGGTCGGGCAGGCGTAGGTCCACCGCGAGGGCGGCGTCGAAGAGCCGCTCCTTGCTGCCGAAGTAGCGCATGACCATCGACGGGTCGATCTCCGCGTCCGCCGCGACGGCGCGGATGGTGGTGCGCTCGTAGCCCTGCGCGGCGAAGCGCTCCCGGGCCGCCCGCAGGATCGCCGTCTTGGTCAGGTCCGAGGTACGTCGCGCCGTCATGCCAACAAGCGTAGGCCAACGAGTGTTGACACGCCAGCGGAACAAGCGCACCCTCATACCAACAGTTGTTGGCCAACAAGCGTTGGCCCGCCGGAGGAGGCTCGTATGACCAGCACCGCCGCACTCCCGGCCCGTACGAACGTGGCGATCGTCGGCGCCGGACCCACCGGCCTCGCCCTCGCCGTGACCCTGGCGGAGGCCGGCATCGACTTCGTTCTCCTCGACAAGCAGGCCGAGGGCGCCAACACCTCCCGCGCCGCCGTCGTGCACGCCCGCACGCTGGAGGTCCTCGACGAGCTCGACCCGAGCGGCACCCTCTCCGGCGACCTCATCGGCCGCGGCGTCCGCGTCTCCCGCTTCCGGATCCGCGACGGCGCCCGCCCGCTCGCCGCCGTCGACTTCGATCGCCTGCCCACGGCCCACCCGTACGCGCTGATGGTCCCCCAGTACGAGACCGAGGCCGTGCTTCTGGCGCGCCTGCGCGCCCTGGGCGGCGACGTCCACCGCCCGTACGAGGTGACCGCGGTCGCCCAGGACGCGCAGGGGGTCACCCTCACCACCGCCACCGGCGAAACCCTGCGCGCGGCCCACGCCGTCGGCGCCGACGGGATGCACAGCGTGATCCGCGGGGCCGCCGGCATCGCCTTCGAGGGCAGCGCGTACGACGAGTCCTTCGTCCTCGCCGACGTGGTCATGGACTGGGCCCCGGGCCCGCACGAGGTCACGCTCGCCTTCGGCGCCGCCGGGCCCACCGTGATCGCCCCGCTGCCCGGAGGGCACTACCGGATCGTCGCCGCCGTCGCCGAGGCCCCCGCCGAGCCGGACCTCGCCTTCGTCCGGGACCTGATGGACGAGCGCGTCCCCGGCCGGGCCGCCGTGCGCGCACTCGTCTGGTCCTCCCGGTTCCGGATCCACCACCGGGTCGCCGACCGCTACCGCGCCGGACGGCTGCTGCTCGCCGGGGACGCGGCCCATGTGCACAGCCCGGCCGGCGGTCAGGGCATGAACACCGGCATCCAGGACGGCTACGCCCTCGGCCGCGCCCTGGCCACCGGGGACCTCGACGGCTACGGGGCCCGCCGGCGCCCCGTCGCCCGGCGCGTGGTGGCCCTCACGCACCGGATGACCCGGGCCGCGACCACCCGGAACCCGGTCCTGCGCGCCGCGCGCAACGCCCTGCTGCCGCTGCTCGCCCGCGTCCCGGCGCTGCGCGACCGCCTGGCCACCGAGCTGGCGGAGCTCAACTACCGCTGAGGCTCACTCCACGAACAGGCCGCGTGCCGCGGCCCGCGCGTCGAAGGCCTCCAGCCGGGCCTGCGCGTCCGGCAGGGCGTCCGCCATCGACTCCAGCAGCACCCGCCCCAGCAGCATCGGCGCGCACGCCGTGTCGAAGGCCAGCCCGGTACCGACCTGCGCCGGAATCAGCAGGTCCGAGTGGCGGGCCACCGGGGCGAAGGCCGAGTCGGCGACCGTGACCACGGCCAGTCCGGCCCGTCGGACACGTTCCAGGGTGTCCACGACCTCCCGGGGGTGGCGGGGCAGCGCGAAGCAGAGCAGCGCCGTGGCGCCCTCGTAGCGCGCCGCGTCGATACGGTCCTCCATCATCGAGCCGCCCTCGTCGAGGAGCCGTACGTCCGGGTGAACCTTCGACGCGAAGTACGCGAACCCCCGTGCCTGGGAGGAAGCCGCCCGCAGCCCGAGCACCAGCAGCGGTGTCGAGGCGGCGAGCAGCCGCCCCGCCTCCTGGACCGGCGCGGGATCGGCGAGCATCGCCGCCAGCTGCCGCAGGTTCTCGATCTCGCCGAGAACGGCCTGCTGGTACTCGTTGTACGAGTCCTCCTGCGCGGCCTCGGGCCGCTCGGCGGGGGCCACCTCGCGCAGGTGGCGGCGCAGCGCCGGATAGCCGTCGAAGCCCAGCGCCACGGCGAACCGGGTCACCGAGGGCTGGCTCACGCCGGCCAGCTCCGCGAGCTCGACGCTCGACAGGAAGGGCACCTCCGCCGCCCCGCGCACCATGCAGTGCGCGATCCGTCGCTGGGTCGGCGTCAGCCGGTGCCCCTCGAACAGCTTCTGCAGCCGCGCGGCCGGGCTGTCACTCATCCCGTCCCCTCCGTCCCGGTGAGATATTCAGTCACGGAGCACTCTGCATGCGGTTATGCAGCGGGGCAAGCCGTGCCCGCGATCCGGATAGGGGTGCTAGCCCCAGTGCCGGGGCCCGCCGGGGTTCCTACGGTGGGGACATGGACGCGCACGCCCAAGAGCTGAAGAAGGAATTCGACGCGACGCTGGACGCCCGCCGGGAGCTGGGTCCGGAGTACGAGGCCGCGCTCGTGGACTCGTTCGTCGAGAAGGTCGACACGCAGGTCCGGCGCCGACTGGCCGAGGAACGCCTGTCCGCGGCGCGCGGTGACGGCCGGGCGCCGTCCGCCACCCCGGGGGACGGGAACTTCGGCGAACGCTTCGGCTTCGCGATCATCACCCTGGTCCTGGCGGTCCCGCTGTCGGCGATCGCCGCCACGCAGGCGCGGTTGCCGGGGCTGATCGTCGCCTGGGCGGGGATCGTGGGCGTGAACTTCATCCACGCCGCTCGCCTCCGGCGCGGTACGCAGGATCCCCGGGGCTGAGCCCGTACGCCGGTGCGGCGCCGCCGCAGAGGCGAACCGAGCCCCGAAAAGGATTGCGCGGGGACCGCCGCACCCTCGGGTGTCCGAGGGGCGGGACGACGGCGGTCCCCGCGAAGGACACGGCCGGGTCAGGGCCGTCCGCGTCCGTGGCGTACGCGCGGTCCGGGAGCCGCTCCGGAGGTACGCACACGCCGTTCCGTGGTGCCGGCCGGGTTCCGGTCTCCCGGTCTTCCCTGCCGACAACCACCACTGTGCCCCAGCCGTGTTAAGCGGGTGCTGCCGTCACGTGTCATGCCCGTACCGTTTGCGCGAAGGCCGCGCCACGGGCCGGGTGCCCGGGGTGGGAGGCGGGCCGTCGGCCCGCGCTCCGCCCCCGGGCGCCCCGCGGGCTACTTCGCGGACTTGGCCAGGAAGGCCAGCAGGTCCTGACGGCTCACCACACCGGTGGGCTTGCCCTCGACCAGCACGATCGCCGCGTCCGCCTCGCCGAGCACCGCCATCAGCTCGGACACCGGCTCGCCGGAGCCGACCTGCGGCAGCGGGGAGCTCATGTGCTTCTCCAGCGGGTCGGTCAGGGAGGCCCGCTGGGCGAACAGCGCCGCCAGCAGCTCCTTCTCGACCACGGAGCCGATGACCTCGGCGGCCATCACGTCCGGGTGACCGGCGCCCGGCTTGACGATCGGCATCTGCGAGACGCCGTACTCGCGCAGGACCTCGATGGCCTCGCCGACGGTCTCCTCGGGGTGCATGTGGACGAGGGAGGGGATGCCGCCCTCCTTGTCGTTCAGCACGTCACCGATGCGCGCGGCGGGGCCGGCCTCCTCCAGGAAGCCGTGTCCCGCCATCCACTCGTCGCTGAAGATCTTGCTGAGGTAGCCGCGGCCGCTGTCCGGCAGCAGGACGACGACGACGTCGTCCGGGCCGAGGCCCTCGGCGGCCTTGAGCGCGGCGACGACGGCCATGCCGCAGGAGCCGCCGACGAGCAGGCCCTCCTCCTTGGCGAGGCGGCGGGTCATCTGGAACGAGTCCTTGTCGGACACCGCGATGATCTCGTCGGTGACGTTCGGGTCGTAGGCGGTCGGCCAGAAGTCCTCGCCGACACCTTCGACCAGGTACGGACGCCCGGAGCCGCCGGAGTAGACCGAGCCCTCGGGGTCGGCGCCGATGACCTTGACCTTCCCGCCGCTGACCTCCTTGAGGTAGTTGCCGGTGCCGGAGATCGTGCCGCCCGTGCCGACGCCCGCGACGAAGTGGGTGATCTTCCCGTCCGTCTGGTCCCACAGCTCGGGGCCGGTGGTCTCGTAGTGCGAACGGGGGTTGTTCGGGTTGCTGTACTGGTCGGGCTTCCAAGCGCCGGGCTCGCGCGCGAGGCGGTCGGACACGTTGTAGTACGAGTCCGGGTGCTCGGGGTCGACGGCGGTCGGGCAGACCACGACCTCGGCGCCGTACGCGCGCATCACGTTGATCTTGTCCATGGACACCTTGTCAGGGCAGACGAAGATGCACTTGTAGCCCTTCTGCTGGGCCACGATGGCGAGTCCTACACCCGTGTTGCCGCTGGTCGGCTCCACGATGGTGCCGCCGGGCTTGAGGGCTCCGCTCTGCTCGGCGGCCTCGATCATCCGTACGGCGATCCGGTCCTTCACGGATCCACCGGGATTGAAGTACTCGACCTTCGCAAGGACGGTGGCCTGCAGGCCTTCGGTCACACGGTTGAGCTTCACCAGCGGGGTGTTGCCGACGAGGCTGATCATCGAGTCGTGGAATTGCACCATGTTCTCCAAGGAGGGGACTCCACGGGTTCTCCGGGAGGTCCGGCCAGAGTATGCGGAAAGGGATTGGCCGACCGTACGTACGGGGCAGGTAGGGATCAATGAGGACCGAGGAGGTGGCCTGAAGGATGTCCAGGGCGAGGACAGCCCGCCGGATCGCGGCGGGGGCGGCGTACGGCGGAGGCGGACTCGGACTGGTCGGGGCCGCCGCGGTCGGGCTGGTGGTGGCCGAGATGCAGTTCGCGAGGCGGGCTGTCGGGTCCGGGCTGCCCGAGCCACCGCGTGCCGACGGGCTGTACGGGAGTGAATTCGGCGGGCCGGAGCAAAGTCCGGGCCCGCTGCGGCTGGGCATGCTGGGTGATTCCACGGCCGCGGGACTGGGCGTACGGCGGGCCCGGCAGACTCCGGCGGCCCTGATGGCCTCCGGGCTGGCGGCGGTGGCCGAGCGGCCGGTGGAGCTGCGCAACGTAGCCCTTTCGGGGGCCATGTCGGACGATCTGGACCGGCAGGTCGGCCTGCTGCTGGACGGCCTCGCGCCGCCCCCGGACGTCTGCGTGATCATGATCGGTGCGAACGACGTGACGCGCCGGATGCCGCCGACCCAGTCGGTGCGCCTGCTGACCGCGGCCGTGCGCAGGCTGCGCATGGCCGGCGCCGAGGTCGTCGTGGGCACCTGCCCGGACCTGGGCACGATCGAGCCGGTCTACCAGCCGCTGCGCTGGCTGGCCCGCCGGGTCTCGCGCCAGCTGGCCGCCGCGCAGACCATAGGAGTGGTCGCGCTGGGTGCCCGTACGGTCTCCATGGGGGACCTGCTGGGCCCGGAGTTCGCCGCGAACCCGCGCGAGATGTTCGGCCCGGACTCCTACCATCCGTCGGCGGAGGGGTACGCGACCGCCGCCATGGCCGTGCTGCCGACCCTGTGCGCGACGCTGGGCCTGTGGCCGGAGTCGGACCGGCTGGACGTGTCCCGGGACGAGGACATGCTGCCGGTGGCGAAGGCCGCGTCGGCCGCGGCGGGCCAGGCGGGTACGGAGGTCACGGCCGCCCGCGGCCCCTGGGTGCTGCTCAAGCACCGCCGTCGGCGTCGGGTGCCGGCCACGGACCCGGCCCAACCGGTGGTGCCGTAGGAGGTGCCGTACCGGGCGCTCCGCACGGGTGCACACCGCCCGCCGCGACGCCCGGACCGTCGTCACGTCCCGCGCCCGCGGCCGGATGCCGCGGGCGAGTGCGGCCCGTGTCACACGCCCCGGCCGGTGACCTGGACCGTACGGGGCGGTAACTTCGCTTGCGGTCCCGCACAGAGCCGCAACACACCCTTGGAGTCCCGATGCCCGAAGCCGTCATCGTTTCCACCGCCCGCTCCCCGATCGGGCGCGCCTTCAAGGGGTCCCTCAAGGACGTGCGGCCGGACGACCTGACCGCGACGATCATCCAGGCCGCCCTGGCCAAGATCCCCGGGCTGGACCCGCGCGAGATCGACGACCTGATGCTCGGCTGCGGCCTGCCCGGCGGCGAGCAGGGCAACAACCTGGCGCGCATCGTGGCCGTGCAGATGGGCATGGACTTCCTGCCCGGCACCACGATCACCCGCTACTGCTCCTCCTCGCTGCAGACCTCCCGGATGGCTCTGCACGCCATCAAGGCGGGCGAGGGCGACGTCTTCATCTCGGCGGGCGTCGAGATGGTGTCGCGGTTCGCCAAGGGCAACTCGGACTCGTGGCCCGACACCCACAACCCGCTCTTCGCCGACGCCGAGGCCCGTACGGCGGCCGTGGCCGAGTCGACCGGCTCCAGCTGGCGCGACCCGCGCGAGGACGGCCTGGTCCCGGACGCGTACATCGCGATGGGCCAGACCGCCGAGAACCTGGCCCGCATCAAGGGCGTGACCCGTCAGGACATGGACGAGTTCGGCGTCCGCTCGCAGAACCTGGCGGAAGAGGCCATCAAGAACGGCTTCTGGGCCCGCGAGATCACCCCGATCACCACCCCGGACGGCACGGTCGTCTCCGGGGACGACGGCCCGCGCGCCGGCGTGACCCTGGAGGGCGTGCAGGGCCTCAAGCCCGTCTTCCGCCCCGACGGCCTGGTCACGGCCGCCAACTGCTGCCCGCTCAACGACGGCGCCGCGGCGCTGGTCATCATGAGCGACACCAAGGCCCGCGAGCTGGGCCTGACCCCGCTGGCCCGGATCGTCTCCACCGGTGTCACCGGCCTCTCCCCCGAGATCATGGGCCTGGGCCCGGTCGAGGCGTCGAAGCAGGCCCTGAAGCGGGCCGGCCTCACGGTCGGCGACATCGACCTCTTCGAGATCAACGAGGCCTTCGCGGCGCAGGTCATCCCGTCGTACCGGGACCTGGAGATCCCGCTGGAGAAGCTGAACGTCAACGGTGGAGCCATCGCCGTCGGTCACCCCTTCGGGATGACCGGTGCGCGCATCACCGGCACGCTGATCAACAGCCTGCAGTTCCACGACAAGCAGTTCGGCCTCGAGACGATGTGCGTCGGTGGCGGCCAGGGCATGGCCATGGTCATCGAGCGCCTGAGCTGAGCCGTAGCGGAGGGTAGGGGTCGTCCCGAGGAACGAGGGACGGCACCTGCCCGCAGCGGTGGCGAGGATCAGCGCGACCGAAGAAGCGAGCGCCTGAGCTGAGCCGTAGCGGAGGGTAGGGGTCGTCCGGAGGAACGAGGGACGGCACCTGCCCGCAGCGGTGGCGAGGATCAGCGCGACCGAAGAAGCGGGCGTTCGAGCTCATTCGATCAAGCAGGGCCCCAGGCGCCGCAAGGGATTCGGGAGGATTCCTTGCGGCGTACTGACGCCAGTTCTAACCCGGTCGCGGCCGACCTGTGACCAAATTTCCCCCAGGATGTGACCTATCTCCTGGGGGATCGGTGTTTAAGCAGGTCAGAGCTGGTACGGATGCGGCGGGTGTGACCAAAGCCCTGTCCATTTCGTGACGTAATGCACTGCACGCCATTCCCAGGTCGGGACACTCTGATGTAGGAAGTCGGGGGATCGAATCACCTCAGGAGTTAGTCAGTGAGCGCCATGTCTCTTGCCCTGCTGCTGACCACGGCCGCTGCCACGGCCGTGGGCGCTGCTGCGCTGCACGCCGTCCATGGTCTGCGTAAGCAGGTCGCCGCCCTGCGCACCGAGCTGGCGGTGCCGGTCCACCCTCGCGGTGCGACCGTCCCGCACGCCCGCAGCGCCGTGGAGTCCCCCGCCGCGGAGATACGAGCCGCCGTGGCCGAAGCCCTCGCCGAGGAGCGCGAGCGCGAGCTGGCCGAGGCGCGGGCCTTCTGGGCCGCGCAGGAGGCCCGTGACGCCGCCGACGCCCCCTCGCTGCTGGGCGGCCTGCCCGGGCTCGGCGAGGACAGCCCGGTCTTCCTGCCCCGGCAGGCCGACCTGGTGGGGCTGGAGCCCGTGCTCGGCGAGGAGATCCTCGACGAGCTCCCCGGGTACCCCGAGGATTCGGCCGAGCTGGCCGCCGCGCGCCGGCGCCACCCCTCGCACCCCGACTTCGTACCGGTCCAGGCCTCGCACCCCGGCGCCGACCACGAGCGCACCGTGAACCGCCTGGAGGAGCTCGCGGAGGCCCGTACGGCCCTCGCGGACGTCCGTCCGGGCCCGCTGGGCACCCTCGACGTGTACGTCTTCACCGACGGCACGACGCTGTGCATGACCCCGGGGCACCGGGAGACCGCGGAGCGGCTCGCCGAGGCCCTGCGCTCGGGCACCGCGCCGATCCTGCTGGGCGGCTCGGGCATCTCCGGCGCCTACGCGCTGACCTTCTCCTGCGGTGACACCGAGGACCCCGACAGCAACGTCTACATCCTCGCGGACCGCGTCATCGCATCACTCTGACTTCCGCCTGCTCCACCAGCCGCACGGCCTCGTCCAGCACCTCGGACGGGGCCTTCGCGCTGTCCGGGGCCGCGGCGCGCAGCGCCTCGGCGAGGTCCAGCCCGGTCACCGCCACCTGATCGCCGACCACGAAGATGCCGGCGTCCGGCACCTCCTTCGGCTCCTGCCCGGGGGTCTCGATCCGCTGGGCCCGTACGGAGAGTTCGCGGGCCAGGTCCAGCGCCGCGGCGGCGGCACCCTGCTGCAGGCGGCTCTGCGGCGCGGCCCGCAGCCGGTCGGCGAAACGTTCCACGACGGCGGTCAGGGGCGAAGTATCAAGCACCCGGCCGACCTTACGCGCCGCCCGGGCCCCATTGCCAACGGGCGAACTCTCCGGCACGGTGGCGTGAAGAGAACAGCACGGCGATACCTCCGGAGGCGCCCATGTCCGTAGAGTTCTCCGAACAGACCCACCGCAACATGATCGACAGAATCCCCCAGACCACCGGTCGTGAAGTCTCCGACTGGCTCCGCACCGTGGACGACGGCCCCTCACTCGTCCGGTTCGAGGAGAAGGTCAGCTGGCTGCGCGGCGCGCACGAGCTGTCGTACGGCCAGGCCAAGGCGATCATCCACGAGTACGACCTGCGCAGAGCCGCACGTCGGCTCGGCTGAGCCCCTCTCCCCCGACCCCGTTTCCCGTACCCCTATGCGCGGGAAGGCCCCGCGAGCCGAGTGCTCGCGGGGCCTTCCCCATGCTGTGCGCAGGCCGGTGGTCGGCGTGCGGGTCCTGCTAGTCGTCGCCCGAGAGGATCGAGAAGATGCGCAGCATCTCGACGTAGATCCAGACCAGGGTCATGGTGAGGGCGAAGGCCGCCAGCCAGGCCTCCTCGCGCGGGGCACCGTAGGCGATGCCGTCCTCGACCTGCTTGAAGTCGAGGGCGAGGAAGCAGGCGCCGAGGATGACGCCGATGGCGCCGAACAGCAGGCCGAGGCCGCCGCTGCGGAAGCCGAGGCCGTCACCGCCGCCGAAGACCGCGAACAGGGTGTTCACGAGCATCAGCAGGATGAAGCCGAGGGTCGCGGCCATCACGAAGCCGTAGAAGCGGCGGGTGACGCGGATCCAGCGCATCTTGTACGCGAAGAGCACGGCGGCGAAGACGCACATCGTGCCCATCACGGCCTGCATGACCACGCCGGGGCCGAGGTAGGTGCTGACGGCCGCGCTGATGACGCCGAGGAAGACACCCTCGAACGCCGCGTACGCCAGGATCAGGCCCGGGACGGGCTTGCTCTTGAACGACTGGATGATCGCGAAGACGAACGCGACGAGACCCGCGCCGATGCCGATGGCGTACGACTTGCCGAGGTTGTCCGGGTCGACCGGCAGCGCCCACCAGGCGAGGGTGGCCGTCACGATGAGCGTGCCGAGCGTCATGGCCGTACGGCTCACGACGTCGTCCATGGTCATCACGTTGGCGCGGGCCGGGGCCTGCGGCATGCCGGTGGTCGGGTCGGCGGCGTACGGGTTGGTCGCGTACGGGTTGGTCCCGGCCTGCTGCGGCTGCGCGTCAAAGCCCGCGTAGCCACCGTTGTCGCGGCTGAACCCCCGTCGCGAGAAGACCGGGTTACTGCTCCTCATCTCACTCCTCCGTGGCCACCGAGCGCGGCCTTGCATCAAGAGTAATGCGCTCGCAAAGAAAGCACCCTACTGCTGGAGGAGGATCTTAGGAGAGGCCACGACGGTGCGCAGTGAATAAACAGGCGACCTCGCGGCCGGGTCTCCGAACGCCTGCCGGCCGGCCGCATCGCATCGCGGTCCTTCGACTCCGGTCGGGAGTCGCGTGCGCCACCGGTCGGTCGCACACGTACCGGTCGGTCTTCACCCGGCTCGGTGGGCGACGGCGGTCCGGTCCTGTTGACGTCGCCGGGATCGGCCTCGGGACGATGCGTGCGGGGAGGCGCGGGCGACGCGCGTGTCCCGCGTGTTCTCGATCGGTCGATCCTGCAAGGCCAGGCACCGTGCCATTGATGGTGCCCGGAGCCGGACTTGAACCGGCACGGCCCGAAGGCCAGCGAGGTTTAAGCTCGCCGTGTCTGCATTCCACCATCCGGGCAAGGCGTGGCGGCCCCCGTGAAAAAGCCTTGAACGCTGAGCCGAGCCTATCCGGATCACTCCCCCTGCCAACCTGCGAACTTTCCGATGTTGTCTGATTTTATTGGCGCTTGAGGGTTCGTCAGGCCCGAGAACGCACGGTCGGCCCGTTCTGGACGTCGATCACCACCTGTACGGGAATGACGGGATTTCGATGGCCCCCGCCACCCCCCGCGCCACCCTCCCGCCACCCCGGGCCACCGCCCGTTGATCAGGCTCCTGTCATACCAGAGGAGGACACGCGCCCGTCCGCCGTCAGACTCCAGTGGGCCGAGGAACAGGCACGGCGGCTGATCCGGAGCGGGGGTACCCGCGGCGAGGATGGAAACGTCCCCGCACCGCAGACCGAGGAGCCGTCCCGTGACCACCATGAACTACGCCCCGCACACCTCCCAGGCCGTGGCCGCCCGCGCCACCGGCCTCTCCAAGGTGTACGGCCAGGGCGAGACCCAGGTGCACGCCCTCAAGAAGGTCAGCGTGAACTTCACGCAGGGACAGTTCACCGCGATCATGGGCCCCTCGGGCTCCGGCAAGTCCACGCTGATGCACTGCGTCGCCGGACTCGACACCTTCTCCGAGGGCTCCGTCCGCATCGGTGACATCGAGCTCGGGAGCCTCAAGGACAAGCAGCTCACCCAGCTCCGCCGGGACAAGATCGGCTTCATCTTCCAGGCCTTCAACCTGCTGCCGACCCTGACCGCCCTGGAGAACATCACGCTCCCCATGGACATCGCCGGCCGCAAGCCCGACAAGCAGTGGCTGGACACCGTGATCGACATGGTCGGCCTCTCCGAGCGCCTGTCCCACCGCCCCACCCAGCTCTCCGGCGGCCAGCAGCAGCGCGTGGCCGTGGCCCGCGCCCTGGCCTCCCGCCCCGAGATCATCTTCGGCGACGAGCCCACCGGAAACCTCGACTCCCGCTCGGGCGCCGAGGTCCTGGGCTTCCTGCGCAACTCGGTGCGCGAGCTCGGCCAGACCGTGGTGATGGTCACCCACGACCCGGCCGCCGCCTCCTACGCGGACCGCGTCATCTTCCTCGCCGACGGCGCGATCGTCGACGAGATGCACAACCCCACCGCCGACGGCGTGCTGGACCGAATGAAGGCCTTCGACGCCAAGGGCCGCACCAGCTGATCCGGGCCACCTCCGAAGCCCTCCTCCAGACTTCCAGCCCCAGGACTCGAAACCCATGTTCCGTACAGCCCTGCGCAATGTCCTCGCGCACAAGGCCCGACTGCTGATGACGGTGCTCGCCGTCACCCTCGGCGTCGCCTTCGTCTCCGGCACCCTCGTCTTCACCGACACCCTCAAGAAGTCCCTCTCCGGCCAGTCCGCCAAGGACTACGCGGGCGTGGCCGTCTCCGTCACCTCGTACGGCCAGGGCCGCAACGACCAGGGCGAGAAGGAGGGCGAGCCGGGCCTCGGCCAGGCCACCCTCGACAAGGTCAAGGCCCTCCCGGGCGTCGAGTCCGTCTCCGGACGCGTCACCGGCTTCGCCGGCGTCGGCGACGAGAACGGCAAGCTGATCGGCGCCGGCTGGTCCAACCAGGGCTCCAACTTCACGCCCCTCAAGGACGGCAAGAACCCGCGCTACACCTTCGTCGCGGGCGCCGGCCCGGCCAAGGCCGACGAGATCGCGCTCGACAAGGCGACCGCCGAGACGGGCAAGTACAAGGTCGGCGACAAGGTGCGCGTCGCCACCAACGGCCCGGTGAAGGAGTACTCCCTCGCCGGCGTCTTCACCACCGAGGACGGCGGCGTCCAGGCCGGCGGCAGCCTGGTGCTCTTCGAGACCAAGGTCGCCCAGGAGCTCTACCTCAAGCCCGGCTACTTCCAGGAGATGTCGGTCGCGGCCAAGGCCGGCACCTCGGACGAGAAGCTGCTCGCCGACATCAAGCCGCTGGTCGACGGCAAGCACACCACCGCGAAGACGGGCGCCGAGCTCGCGGCGAAGCAGGCCAAGGACATCGAGGAGGGCCTCGGCCAGATGGGCACCATGCTGCTCGTCTTCGCCGGCATCTCCCTCTTCGTCGGCATCTTCCTGATCTACAACACCTTCACCATGCTGGTCGCCCAGCGCACCAAGGAGCTGGCCCTGCTGCGCGCCGTCGGCGCCAACCGGGGTCAGGTCATGCGCTCGGTGCTCGCCGAGGCCCTGGTCGTCGGCGCCCTCTCCGCCGTCGTCGGCCTGCTCGGCGGCATCGGCCTGGCGGTCGGCATGCGCTCCGTGCTCGAATCGTTCGGCGCCAAGCTCCCGGGCGGTGACCTCGTGGTCGCCCCGGGCACCATCGTCGCGGCCCTGGTCATCGGCGTCCTGGTCACCACGGTCGCCGCGGTGCTGCCGGCCTGGCGCACCGGCCGGATCGCCCCGGTCGCCGCCATGGGCAGCGCCCACCTGCCGGCCACCGCGAAGTCCCTGCTCGTCCGCAACATCATCGGCTCGATCATCAGCGTCATCGGCATCGGCCTGGTCCTGCTCGGCGTCTCCAAGGGCGGCGACACCGGCCGCATGACCATCGGCGCGGGCGCCTTCTTCATGCTCATCGGCATGATCGTGCTGCTGCCCCTGCTCGCCAAGCCGGTCATCGGGGCCGTCCGCCCGCTGCTGCAGAAGGTGTTCGGGATCCCCGGCAAGCTGGCCTCCCAGAACGCCGTCCGCAACCCGCGCCGCACCGCCGTCACCGCCGCCTCGCTGGCGATCGGCCTGACCCTGGTCACCACCCTGTCGGTGCTCGGCATCACCGTCGGCAAGGTCGTCGACCGGATGAGCACCGAGAAGCTCAAGGCCGACTACAAGGTCTCCATGGCCGGCGGCATGGGCTACCTCGACAAGTCGGTGACCGAGACCCTGGCCAAGACCCCCGGCATCAAGGCGGTCTCCCCGCAGACCGCCGGGTACTTCATGGTCGGCGACGACTTCCGGTCCGCCTCCGGCGTCAACCCGGCCGGCATCGGCCAGCTGCTGAACATCGAGACCGTCAGCGGCTCGGTGGACTCCCTCGGCAAGGGCGAGATCCTGGTCGCCGAGAAGAGCGCGAAGAAGGCGAACCTCGCCGTCGGTTCCACGATCGATGTGAAGTACGAGGACGGCCAGACGCAGACCCTCAAGGTCGGCGCGGTCTACAAGGACATGGAGGGCCTGCTCTCCCCGTACGTCCTCGACGACAAGATCCTCGGCAAGCACAGCGAGGAGAGCGCCGTCTCCGAGGTGTACGTCAACGTCGACGGCGGGGCCTCCAAGGCCGGCCAGCAGAAGGTCGTCGACGCGCTGGGCAAGAACCCGGCCATCAACGTGGCCACCCAGCAGGACATGCGCAACGAGATGGGCGGCATGATCAACACCATGCTGAACGTCATGTACGGCCTGCTGGGCATGGCACTGCTCATCTCGGTGCTCGGTGTGGTCAACACGCTGGCGATGTCCGTCTTCGAGCGGACCCAGGAGATCGGCATGCTGCGGGCGATCGGTCTCGACCGGGGCCGGGTCAAGAACATGATCCGCCTGGAGGCCGTGTCGATCTCGCTCTTCGGCGCGGCGCTGGGTGTCGCCATCGGCGTCTTCCTCGCCTGGGCCGTCGGCAGCACGCTGGCGAAGTCCATGCCGAACTACGAACTGATCCTCCCGTGGGACCGGATCGGCATCTTCCTCCTGCTGGCCGCCGTGGTCGGCGTCCTGGCCGCCATGTGGCCGGCCCGCAGCGCCGCCCGCCTGAACATGCTCACCGCCATCAAGACGGAGTAGCGGCGGTACGGACGACGGAAGGGCCCCGGGCGACGCCTGGGGCCCTTCCGCGTTCCCGTCGTACTGCTAGACCGTTTCTGCTTCCGCGTCCCACGTACGCAGCCGCAGGGGCAGCCGGGCGTCCCCGGCCGCCGTGGGCCGTACCGCGAGCACCTGGTTGACCCCGAGCCGGCCCCGCTCGAAGCCCAACGCGCAGGCCGCCATGTAGAGCTGCCAGACCCGGGCCCGCCCGGGGGAGGTCAGCCGTACCGCCTCCGCCCAGTGCTCCTCCAGCCGGGCCACCCAGGCCCGCAGGGTCAGCCCGTAGTGCTCGCGCAGCGCCTCGACGTCACGGACCTCGAAGCCGGCCCGCTCCAGTTCGCCGACGGTGGTGCCGAGCGGCGAGAGCTCGCCGTCGGGGAAGACGTAGGCGTCGATGAACTCGTCGATCCGGTACGCCTCCTCGTCCGGCTCCGGCCGGCGGGCGATCTGGTGGTTCAGCAGCCGCCCGCCGGGGCGCAGCAGGGCGTGCAGGGTACGGGCGTAGTCCCGGTAGCGGTCGGCTCCGACGTGTTCGGCCATCCCGATGGAGGAAATGGCCTCGTACGGCCCGTCCTTGACGTCCCGGTAGTCCTGGATCCGGATGTCCACCAGGTCGGTCAGTCCCTCGTCGGCGACCCGTTTACGGGCGTACACGGCCTGCTCGCGGGAGAGCGTGACGCCGGTGACCCGGACGCCGTACTCGCGGGCGGCGTGCAGTGCCATGGAGCCCCAGCCGCAGCCGACGTCGAGCAGCCGGTCCCCGGGCCGCAGGGCGAGCTTGCGGCAGACCAGGTCGAGCTTGTCGTGCTGGGCCCGCTCCAGGGTGGAGCCGGGGCTCCAGTAGGCGCAGGAGTACACCATGGACGGGCCCAGGACCCGTTCGTAGAAGTCGTTGCCGACGTCGTAGTGGTGACTGACGGCCCGGCGGTCGCGGCCCTTGCTGTGGCGGGCTCCGCCCCGCCTGGAGGCGGCCTCCTCGGCGGGGGGCGAGGGTGGGGGCAGCGGTCCGGCGAGGGCGATCAGCTCGCGCGCGGCGGCCCGGTGGGCGGCGTCGCGCCACCGCGCCCCCGGCAGGTCGCCGAGCGCGGGCAGCCCGGCGCGGCGCGCGAGGCCGCCGAGGGCCGCGAACGGTCCGGGACCGCCCTGGGCGGTGGAGACGGTGGGGCCGACGGGCGGCAGGTCGGGCTCGCGTTCCCACAGCAGGCCCGCCACCCGGTCCAGCAGATCGAACAGATTGCCTTCGACCGTCAGTTCGCCCGCCACCCAGGCCCGGGCCAGCCCCAGCTCGCCGGGCCTCCAGAGCATCCGCCGCACGGCGCGGCGGTCGTGGATGACGAGTACGGGGCCGTCGGGCGGGCCCGCCTCGCTGCCGTCCCAGGCCCGCAGACGTACCGGCAGCGGGGCACCCAGCAGGGTCTCGGCAACAACGGCGAGCCGCGGCGCGGCGTCGGTCATGGCGCACCTCCACAAAAGCTCCGACCCCTCCGTCTACCCATCCCGGGCCCCGGGTACGCCGAAGGGCCCGCCCGCCCCCCGGATGGCGGGCGGCCCCTTGGGGGTCGTACAGGTCGTACAGGTGAAGCGGATGGAGCAAGTGGAGCAGGTGGAGCTCAGGCCCTGCCGGTCACACCGGTCAGGCCTTGGCCTTCGCGGCCGGGGCAGCGGCGGCGGCCGGGGCCGGCGCCGGCTTGGCGGCCTCGTAGAACTCCTCGCGGGGGGTCTCCAGCGCACCGAGGGAGACGACCTCGCGCTTGAGGAACATCGCGAGGGTCCAGTCGGCGAAGACACGGATCTTGCGGTTCCAGGTCGGCATGGCCATGCCGTGGTAGCCACGGTGCATGTACCAGGCCAGCCGGCCCTTGAGCTTGATCTTCGTCTTGCCCATGACGATCATCGCGACGCCCTTGTGGAGGCCGAGGCCCGCCACCGCACCCTTGTTGGAGTGCGAGTACTCGGCCTGCGGGAAGCCCCGCATGCCCGAGATGACGTTGTCGCCGAGGACCTTGGCCTGACGCAGCGCGTGCTGGGCGTTCGGCGGGCACCAGGCGTTCTCGACACCGGCCTTGCGGGAGGCGATGTCCGGAACCTGGGCGTTGTCGCCGGCGGTCCAGATGTAGTCCGTGCCCGTGACCTGGAGGGTCGGCTGGGCGTCCACGTGGCCGCGGGGGCCCAGCGGCAGGCCGTAGCGGGCCAGCACCGGGTTCGGCTTGACGCCGGCGGTCCACACGATGGTGTTGGAGTCGACCTCGAGGCCGTTCTTCAGCACCACGTGGCCGTCCACGCAGGAGTCCATGGAGGTGCTGAGGTAGATCTCGATGCCGCGGGACTCGAGGTGCTCCTTGCCCCAGGTGCCGAGCTTGGGCCCGACCTCGGGAAGGATCTTGTCGGCCGCGTCGACCAGGATGAAGCGCATGTCCTCGCGCTTGATCGTGGAGTAGTACTTCGCGGCGTCCCGAGCCATGTCCTCGACCTCACCGATGGTCTCCGCACCGGCGAAGCCGCCGCCGACGAAGACGAAGGTGAGGGCCTTGCGGCGGACGTTCTCGTCCGTCGTGGACTCGGCCTTGTCGAGCTGCTCGAGGACGTGGTTGCGCAGGCCGATGCCCTCTTCGACGCCCTTCATACCGATGCCCTGTTCGGCGAGGCCGGGGATCGGGAAGGTGCGGGAGACGGCGCCGAGCGCGATCACCAGGTAGTCGAAGGGCAGCTCGTACGCCTCGCCGACGAGCGGCGTGACGACGGCGACCTTGCGGTCCTGGTCGATGCTGGTGACCCGGCCGGTGAGAACCTCTGCCTTGGGCAGCACGCGTCGCAGCGGGACGACGACGTGCCGAGGCGAGATGCTGCCTGCGGCCACTTCAGGGAGGAAGGGCTGGTAGGTCATGTACGAGCGCGGGTCGACGACCGTGACGGTCGCCTCGCCGTAGCGCATCTTCTTCATGATGCGCTTGGCTGCGTACAGGCCTACGTACCCACCTCCTACAACGAGGATCCTGGGACGCTCCGTGGTGCTCATGGAACGAGTATCCAGCACCCAAAGGGGTGTCGCTCGTGAGCCCCTTCACAAGGACTGAGAGACCCTCTGCTACACTCCGCCGCCCACGTGACGGAGGTCATGACGCGCGACGGGAACCAGAAGGCGTCCGGAGTCGTTGTTCACCCGTCCTGAACTGGCCTCCAAGGCCGAAAGCGGACTGGACCACAGGGCTTCGTCCATACCTCTGACGCGGATCCCGTCGCCTCCGTCGATCGCACGAACGCACGCGAAAAAGGGCCTGAGGGGCTCCGGAGGGCCCCGAAGGACCCTTCCGTCGACCTCACAGACCCTTTTTCCTTGTGAAGAACTTCACGAACTTAATGTGGATCACGGGTCCAGCGGCCCCGCAACAGCCCCTCACAACCTGCTTCGAAGGTCGTTCAGGCGATCGACCAAGCGATTCCATCGAGGATGTCGTGCTCCGACACGACAACCTCGGAAGCGCCGATACGTTCCATGATCGCCAAAAGCACCAGGGCGCCCGCGCCGATCACGTCCACCCGGCCCGCGTGCATCACGGGGATCGCCGCCCGCTCGGCGTGCGTCTCCTTCAACATGCGCTCGCTGATCGCGCGCACCTGGTCGTAGGAGATCCGGGAGTGGTGGATCGCGGACGATTCGTACTCCGGCAGCTCCAGCGCGATCCCGGCGACCGTGGTCACCGAGCCGGCCAGGCCCACCAGCGTGCGCGCCTCGGCCAGCGGGACGCTCTCGGCGGCCAGGTCCAGCGCCGCCTCGATGTCGGCCCGGATCGCGGCGACCTGTTCCGCGGTCGGCGGGTCGGTGACGACACCGTCCACCACCAGGTGCCGCTCGGTCATCCGGACGCAGCCGATGTCCACGGACCGGGCGGCCCGTACGTGCTCCTCGCCGACCACGAACTCGGTCGAGCCGCCGCCGATGTCCACCACCAGGAAGGGGCGCTCCAGGTGCTCGTGCGCCGTGAGCTCCTTGGTGGCGCCGGTGAAGGAGAACTCCGCCTCCTGGTCACCGGAGATCACCTCGGGCTCGACGCCCAGGATGTCCAGGACCCCCCGGACGAAGTCCGCCCGGTTCTCGGCGTCCCGGGAGGCGGAGGTCGCCACGAAGCGCAGCCGCTCCGCGCCGAACTCCTTGATCACTCCCGCGTACTCGCGGCAGGCGGCGAAGGTGCGCTCCAGCGCCTCCGGGGCCAGCCGGCCGGTCCGGTCCACACCCTGGCCCAGCCGGACGATCGTCATCCGGCGGTCGAGCTCGATCAGCTCGCCGGTGGCCGGGTCGCAGTCCGCCACGAGCAGCCGGATGGAGTTCGTACCGCAGTCGACGGCGGCGACCCGGGTCACGCGCCCGACTCCTTCTCGTCCGTCTTCTTCTCGTCCGTCTTCTTCTCCCCGCACGGGACGACGCAGGCGCCCTTGGCCCACCACTCCGGCAGCATGGCGAGGGCTTCGTCGCCGAACGGGTTCACCCCGGGGCCGGCGGCCAGGGAGTGGCCGACCAGCACGTGCAGGCACTTCACCCGGTCCGGCATGCCGCCGGCGCTCGGGAAGCCCTGGAGCACCTCGATGGCGTCGCGCCGCTCGATGTAGTCCTCGTGGGCGGCCTGGTAGGCGGCGGCCAGTTCCTTGTCCTCGGCGAGCCGGGCCTGCAT
Source organism: Streptomyces sp. BF23-19 (assembly GCF_041106355.1). Taxonomy (NCBI): domain Bacteria; kingdom Bacillati; phylum Actinomycetota; class Actinomycetes; order Kitasatosporales; family Streptomycetaceae; genus Streptomyces; species Streptomyces sp. BF23-19. Next base: position 83,645 of record NZ_JBGBPT010000014.1, read on the forward strand.
CTCCTTCATCACGCCGTTCGCCTCCAGCGTGCCGATCGCGGAGGCCGCGCGCGGGCACGTCAGGTAGTACAGCGTCGGGAAGGGGGTGCCGTCGGGGAGCCGCGGGGCGGTCTCCACCACGTCCGGCTGCCCGCAGGGGCAGCGGTGCGCGATGGCGCGCAGCCCGCGCGGCGGGCGGCCGAGCTGCTGCTCGAACGCCTCGATGTCCGCGTCGGTCGGCTCGGTCCGGTCGGTCTGGGGCGGGGGCGTCTGCATGCCTGGAGGAAGTCTCTTCGTTCTCGTGGATGGGTGCTGCGGTACGGCGGTACGGATCACTCGCCGGGGCGGTCGGCCTTGTCGACGCCGTCCCAGACGTTGGAGTACCAGGGGCGGTCGGAGCCGGCTTGGCCGGTCCGGTGCGGCTGCGGGGGCTGGGCCCCGGGGTCGCTCATGATGTAGCCGATCTCCCCCGGGCGCAGGAAGTGCAGGTGCTTGCGCGCCTGCTGCTCCGCGTAGGCGTCGTCCTGCCAGCGGGCCTTCTCGTCGCGGAGCCGCTCCAGGCGGTCCCGCGCGGCCGCGGCGGCCCGTTGCTGCTTCGCGATCTCCGAGCGCTGGGAGACGTACTGGCGCATCGGGTACGCGAGGGCGACGACCAGCGTACAGAGGACGAGCACCAGGAGCGCGGCGCGGCCGGTGAGCCGGCTGCGGCGGACCTGACGCCGCGACTGCGACCGGTAGACGTGGGCGGCGGTCCGCTCGCCGAGCTGCTTGAGCCTGGTCGCGGTGGAGAAGGTGGAGAACCGATCCCGGTTCCCGGCCATTGGTCCGCCTCCCCTAGGTACGCACTACGCAATACGTCCCCGCACACGGTACGGGACCGAGTGCGGGGACGTACGGAGGCCAGCCCCTCAGGGGGGTGATTAGCCCTTGAAGCGCGGGAAGGCGGAGCGGCCCGCGTACACCGCGGCGTCGTCGAGGATCTCCTCGATGCGCAGCAGCTGGTTGTACTTGGCGACACGGTCCGAGCGGGCCGGGGCGCCGGTCTTGATCTGACCGCAGTTCACGGCGACGGCGAGGTCGGCGATGGTGACGTCCTCGGTCTCACCGGAACGGTGGGACATCATGCACTTGAAGCCGTTGCGCTGGGCCATCTCGACGGCGTCCAGGGTCTCGGTCAGCGAACCGATCTGGTTCACCTTCACGAGCAGGGCGTTCGCGGAGCCCTCCTCGATACCGCGGGCCAGACGCTCCGGGTTGGTGACGAACAGGTCGTCACCGACGATCTGGACCTTGGCGCCGAGGCGGTCGGTGATGGTCTTCCAGCCGTCCCAGTCGTCCTCGAACAGCGGGTCCTCGATGGAGACGAGCGGGTACGCCTCGACGAGCTCGGCGTAGTAGTCGGTCATCTCGGCGGCCGAGCGGGACTTGCCCTCGAACTCGTACTGGCCGTCCTTGTAGAACTCGGACGCGGCGACGTCGAGCGCGAGCGCGATGTCCGTGCCCGGGGTGTAGCCGGCCTGCTTGATGGCCTCGATGATGAGGTCGAGCGCGGCGCGGTTCGACTCCAGGTTCGGGGCGAAGCCGCCCTCGTCACCCAGGCCGGTGGAGAGGCCCTTGGTGTGCAGGACCTTCTTGAGGGTGTGGTAGACCTCGGCACCCCAACGCAGCGCCTCGGAGAAGGACTCCGCGCCGATGGGGGCGATCATGAACTCCTGGATGTCCACGTTGGAGTCGGCGTGCGACCCACCGTTGAGGATGTTCATCATCGGAACGGGCAGCAGGTGCGCGTTCGGACCGCCGAGGTAGCGGAAGAGCGGAAGGTCCGAGGCCTCGGACGCGGCGTGCGCCACGGCCAGGGACACGCCGAGGATGGCGTTGGCGCCGAGCGAGCCCTTGTTGTCGGTGGCGTCCAGGTCGAACATGGCCTGGTCGATCAGACGCTGCTCGGTGGCGTCGTAGCCGACGAGCTCCGGGCCGATCTGCTCGATGACGGCGAGGACGGCCTTCTCGACACCCTTGCCGAAGTAACGGTCGGGGTCACCGTCACGCAGCTCGATGGCCTCGAATGCGCCGGTGGAGGCGCCGGACGGAACTGCAGCACGGCCGGTGCTGCCATCGTCGAGGCCCACCTCGACCTCGACCGTGGGGTTGCCTCGGGAGTCCAGGATTTCCCGGGCTACGACGACGTCGATGGACGGCACGAGCATCTCCTTCTGGGATGTGACGCTGAGTGTGCGGTGGCATGTCAGGCCGTGGGATGGCCTTGCCGCCTAGAGCCTAACCGGCTCCGGGCACTGGGCCGCCCGACCGCCCGGACCCTGGGACGAAAAAGGGACCGAATACCCCTCTTCCGGGACATAGGGTCGCTTGATCATCGGCTTTCGGGGGTCGGACGCAACACCGCCCGGCGCGTGGGGCACGCGCCGGGCGGTGGACATCCTGCACGGGGTCAGCTGACGCCGTGTACATGTTCCTGCGGCTTTGCCGCAGTGTTCAGCTGAGCTTCAGCTTCTGACCCGGGAAGATCAGGTCGGCGTCCGAGACGATGTCCTTGTTCAGCTCGAACAGCTTCTGCCAGCCGCCCTTGACACCGTTGGCCTCGGCGATGGTGCCCAGGGTGTCGCCCGACTTGACCTCGTACGAGCCGTTGCCGGTCTTCGGCGCGACCGGGGCCTCGGCACGCTCGGAGCGGGTGGTCGGAGCCTCGGGACGCTTGGTCTCCTGCTTCGGCGCGACCTTGGTCTCGGTCTTCTTGGTCTCGGTCTTCTTCGTCTCGGCCTTCGGCTTCGACTGCGGCTTGGAGGCCGGGGTCTCGGCGCCGCCACCGCTGTAGGAGGAGTTCGACAGACCCTTGCCGCAAGACGGCCAGGCACCCTTGCCCTGGCTCTTGAGGACCTTCTCCGCGACGGCTATCTGCTGCGCCTTGGTGGCCTGGTTGGCCTGCGGGGCGTAGGACTTGCCGCCGAAGCCGGACCACGTGGAGGGCGAGAACTGCAGGCCGCCGTAGTAGCCGTTGCCCGTGTTGATGGCCCAGTTGCCACCGGACTCGCACTGCGCGACCTTGTCCCACTCGGACGAGGTCGCGGCGCTGGCGGTGCCCGCGGCCATCAGGGGCGCGGCCACGGCCACACCGGCGACACCGGCGAGCGTGACGATCCGGACAGACCGCTCGATTGCAGTACCGCGACGGTGCTTGCCCTTGCCGGAAAGCAGCATGGAGTTTCTCCTCACCGACGCCTACGAGGTGAGCTGTCGGGTTCGGGCGAGTGAGTTGCCCGGCCGTGCGACCTAGCGCACGTCTTAACCCCAAGCCGGTGGCGTGACCGTCTCTCAACGGCCGCTCCCGGCACCTACCTTGGTTCCCCCGCTCCTGCCTTCGGCGCTTGACGCGACGACTGTTCCCTCCGTCCGCCGGCAGGATTCGGCGATGCGGTCGAAGGAGCTCGCGGTGGCGAGCGATTCAGAAGGTAGACAGGTCTCTCCCCGATGTTCAACGAGCAACATCGGGGAGAAACGGCCCCTACTTGCGCCCCTCACAGGGGTGTTTGCGCAGGTGAGGGAGGGGTTTGCGCAATGCCCTGGGTGAGACACGCCAGTTGACCGGAAGAGACACATGTCTCACTTACAGAAATCCGACATTCAACTCTTTCCGGGTAACTGAACTGTCCTTATTGCGTGGTTAGATCCAGGTTCTGGCCAGGCTTGATGAGGTCGGCGTCCTCGCCGATCACTTGCTCATTGGCCTGGTAGAGACCGTTCCAGCCCCCCTTTACGCCCTTGGCAACCGCGATGGTCGCCAGGCTGTCGCCCGCCTGGACCGTGTAGACGGGGTTCGACGAGACGTCAGGCAGAGCCGACGGACCGGCCTCCGGCGCACCACGGTGCTTGCCGTTGCCCTCGACCGGAGTGGCCCCGGTGGTCTGCGGGACCTCCGAGGTCGCGGGGGCCGTCGGGTCGACCGGGGGCAGCCCCGGCGTGACGGGCGCGGTGGTGGGCGGCGCGGTCGGGTCCACCGGCTGCGTCGGCGCCGTCGGGTCGACGGGGGTCGGCGTACCGGTCGGGTCGCCCGGCAGGACCGGAGCCGTCGGGTCGACCGGGGGCGTCGTCGGGATGTCCGGCGCGGGCATGACGGGCAGTCCGATGGACGGGGCGTCGGGAATCAGGAACGGGGTGCCGGACGGGCTCGGAGCCGGGGCCGGGGTCGGGGACCCGTAGTCCGTGGACGGCTTGCCGCCGCCGGCCGACGGAACGGCGTCGTCCGGACGGGACGGCGCGGGAGCCAGCGGGCCCTTGCCGCCGGGCAGACCGGGGTCCACCTGTGCGGCGGGGCTCTCCTTGACCAGGCCGGCCGAGGCCGCGCACAGCGGCCACGCCTGCGGTCCCGTCGAGCCCAGCACCCGCTCGGCCACCGCGATCTGCTGGGAACGGCTCGCCAGATCGGGGCGCTCGGCGAAGTCGAGCCCGCCGGCGCTCTGCCACTCCTCCTGGGTGAACTGGAGTCCGCCGTAGGCGCCGCTGCCGGAGTTGGCGCTCCAGGAGCCACCGCTCTCGCACTCGGCAACCCTGTCCCACGTGGACGTGTCGGCGGCGGTGGCGCTGGTGGCGGCCAGCAGTGGCATGGCCAACGCAGAGCCAGTGACACCGGCTGTGACGACCAGCGCGGGGACCTGGCGGGGGCGTCTGTGACGGCCGTTCCCGGAGAGCATGAAGGATCACCTTTCGCATAACAGCTAGGTAACGGCAGAACCTAGCGGCCATCGAACGATTGTCACAAGTTCAAGTCGGATCTGACTTTTAATCAGATTTCGCTCAAGTGTTTTGAGCCGCGAATCGAACGGGAAGAGTACGAAGCCCTCGCATGATCAACCCACCGCGCCAGCGCAGGTCTTGGGGCGGAACGGCCAGTTCCAGATCGGGCAGACGCGTCAGCAAAGTCGCGAGCGCGGTCTGTCCTTCGAGCCGGGCGAGCGGAGCGCCGAGGCAGTAGTGGATGCCGTGACCGTATCCGAGGTGCTGGTTGTCGGTCCGGGAGAGGTCGAGCGTGTCCGGCTCCGCGAAGCGCTCCGGATCCCGGTCGGCGGCCGCGAGGACGACCAGGACCGGGTCGCCCACCTCGATCCGCATGCCGCCGAGGGTCAGCGGCTCGGTGGCGAACCGCCAGGTGGCCAGTTCCACCGGGCCGTCGTACCGCAGCAGTTCCTCGACCCCGGTGGCCAGCAGTCCGCTCTCCCCGGCGGCGAGGGAGCGCTGGAGGCGCTCGCGCTGCTCGGGGTTCATGAAGAGGGAGTGGACCCCGTTGCCGATGAGGTTCACGGTGGTCTCGAAACCGGCGAAAAGCAGGATGAAGGCCATGGCGGTGGCCTCGCTCTCCGTCAGATGGTCCCCGTGGTCGCTCGCGCGGATCAGGTCGGAGATCAGGTCATCACCCAGATCATCCCTTTTGCGGTGAATGAGTTCACCGAGGTAGGTCCGCATCTGCTTGACCGACCGGGCCACTCCGCCGCGCGGACCGCCGCCGTGGCGGATCATCATGCCCGCCCAGTCACGGAAGTCGTCCTGGTCCTCGCGCGGGACCCCGAGCATCTCGCAGATGGCGTAGATGGGGAGCGGGAAGGCGAACTCGTGAATGAGATCAGCCTCACCTTTCCCCGCGAAGGCGTCGATCAGGTGGTCGGTGAGCGCCTGCACCCGCGGGGCGAACTCGGCGACCCTGCGCGGGGTGAACGCCTTCGACACCAGCCGCCGCAGCCGGGTGTGGTCCGGCGGGTCGATGTTGAGCAGGTGCGTCATCAGCTCGGCCTTGCGCTCCCCCGGGATCCCGGTCTTGCCCTTGGCGTGCGCGGGCTCCGCGTGGTGCGCCGGATTCTTGCTGAGCCGCTGGTCGGCCAGGGCCTGGCGGGCGTCTGCGTACCGGGTGACGAGCCAGGCCTCGACCCCGCTGGGCAGCTTGGTGCGGTGCACCGGGGAGTGCTCGCGCAACCAGGCGTAGGCCGGGTAGGGGTCGGTCGCGAACTCCCAGTCGAAGAGGGTGGGGCCCTCGGCGGAAGGGGCGTCGGCGGGAGTGTCCGCGGGGGTCTCGGCGGGGGTTCCGGAGGTCTGCTCGTGCACCTGATGACCGTATCCCGGCGCCGAACCCTCATCCGATATAGGTGATTCGTCGCGGCTGTCCGTAGATCGGCCATCCCTTGACCTGAACTTCTCCGGCATTCCTACTTTCGGTTTTGTGGATGTCAGGATCTTGAAGAGCAGTTTCGCGGTGGTGGAGCGACGAGCCGAGCACGCCGTCAAGTTCTTCTACTCCCACCTCTTCTGGCACAACCCCGGAGTCCGCGCCCTCTTCCCGGACTCCCTCCACGACATGGAACGCCAGCGGGACCGGCTCTTCGCCGCGCTCACCCACGTGATCGCCCGTCTCGACGACGAGACCCTCGGCCCCTACCTGCGCGACCTGGGACGCGACCACCGCAAGTTCCTGGTCCGCCCCGAGCACTACGCGGCCGTCGGCGCCAGCCTGCTCGCCGCACTCGCGGAAACCTCCGGCGCGGCCTGGACCCCGTCCGTCGAGAAGGCCTGGGCCGAGGCCTACCAGGTGATGGCCGACGCGATGACGGCCGGCGCCGACGCGAGCGTGGACCCGCCGTGGTGGGACGCGGAGGTCGTACGCCACCTCCAGTACGGAGCGGACATAGGCGTCCTGACGCTCCGGCCGCACGCCCCCTTCCCCTATCTCCCCGGCCAGTACACGAGCGTGAGCAGCGAACGCCTCCCGACGACCTGGCGCACCTACTCCATCGGCAACGCCCCCCGCCCCGACGGCACCCTCGACCTGCACGTCAGCCGGGTCGACCGGGGCCGGCTGAGCACCACCCTGGTCCGCGAGACCCGGCCGGGCGACATGCTGCGGCTCGGCGCCGCCGGCGGGCAGCTGACCTTCCGCCGCGAGGACCGCCCGGTCAGCCTGATCGCCGCCGGCACCGGCTGGGCGCCGATCCGGGCCCTGCTGGAGGATCTCGCGGAGCGGCCTCCCGATCAGGACGTACGGCTCTTCGTGGTGGCGCGGGACGGCGCGCACCTCTACGACCGCCCGCTCATCGACGCGTACGCCGCCCGCTGCGGCTGGCTCGCCGTCACCTACATCACGCCCGCCCCCGGGCGGCACCGCAACCAGGCCACCGACCGGCTCGCGACCGCGCTCGGCCACCGGGGCCTGTGGCCGGACCAGGACGTCTACCTGAGCGGTCCGCCGCAGTTCGTCGACGAGACCGCCCACCTGCTCCAGGAGCTGGGCGCCCGCCCCGGCCGCCTCTTCCACGACGCGGTACCGGCCCACGGCCACGGGTACGGGGAGCGCCCCCTGGGCTTCGGCGAGTGGTTCCTGAACCGCCCGGCGCCCCACTGGCTCGACCCCTCGGCCCGCGCGCCCAGGGAGTACTAGTGCTGTGACCGGAAAGGTCCACCGGGTCACAGCACCAGGTCGTGTCCGCGGGTCGCTACTCGCCCGGCTCCGCGAGGCCCTCGGCCGCCCGGATCGCGTCCCGGTAGGCGCGGGCCGCCGCGCGCAGTGCGGTCTCGGGGTCGATCCCCGCCGCCTCGGCGCGCGCCGCGAGCTCCAGCAGTTCGTACCCGATGCCCTCGCCGCGGGGCAGTTCCACGGCGACGCCGCCCGTACGGGCCCGGCCGGCGAGCTTGGCCGCGAGCGCCAGACCGGGCTGGCCCACCGGGATCCCGTCGGTGACCGACTCGCGCCGCTTCTCCACCGCCTTGGTGCGCTGCCAGTGCGCGCTGACGTCCTCCGGGGTCTCGGCCTCCGCGTCGCCGAAGACGTGCGGGTGCCGGTGGATCAGCTTCGTGACGAGCGCCCCGGCCACGTCGTCGATGGAGAAGGCCTCGTCCGGATCCTCGTGCTCCTCGGCGATCCGGGCGTGGAAGACCACCTGGAGCAGTACGTCGCCGAGCTCCTCGCGCAGCCCCTCGCGGTCCCCGTCCTCGATGGCCTCGACCAGCTCGTACGCCTCCTCGATCGCGTACTTGGCCAGGCCCCGGTGGGTCTGCCGGGAGGTCCACGGGCACTCGCGCCGGACCCGGTCCATCACCTGGACCAGGTCGAGCAGGCGGGCGCCCGGCAGGTCGTACGAGCCCGGCAGGAGTTCCAGGTCGGGCATGGAGACCCGGCCCGAGCCGGCCAGCCGGGCCAGCCCGTCGGTGAGCCGCCGGTCGCCCTCGCCGCCCGGAAGCACGACGACCGTACGGCCGCCCGCACAGGCCTCGACCAGCGCGTGCGCGTCCGGGCTCTCGAACGCGACCTCGATGCCCGCCTCCCGCAGGTACGGCAGCTGCGGGTGGCCGGGGTCGGCGCACAGCACCCGGTCCGCGGCGTGCAGGATCTGCCACGCCGGCCAGGACAGCACACCGGGGGCGACCCGGTGGCTGGTGGTCAGCAGGACGATGCGGCCCGTGGGCTCGTCGGCGTCGGGCGTGGCGATGGGTTCGGAGTGGTCGGTCACCCTCCGAACCTACCTCCGCCGCGCCGGCCCCCGGCCCGGGGGGACCCCGGGGCGTCAGGCTCCGGCGGGAGCCGCCTCGGGGCGCGTCCGCTGGGTGATCCAGGGCGTCTCCCCGGTGCCGAGCTTGATCTCCTTGGCGTCCCAGGCGCCGTAGCGCGGGTTCACCTCGATGTGCAGGGCCTCGACGGCGGCGCGGGCCGGCGCCTCCAGCTTCCCGGCTCCGTACTTGGCGGTGAGCGCGGTGAGGAGCACCCGGTCGCGGAGGAAGCGGTCGACCTGGCCGGGAGCCATGGCCCCCTTCTGCAGGAGCAGTGCCTCGAACTGCTCGTTGCCGCCGTTCTCGTCGACGTACGCCTTGCGTTCGTCCTCGATGTCCTTCTGGGTGGCGGTGAGCCCCGCGGTGTCGGCCATCTTGTCGATGATCCGGCTCTGGAGGAGGGCGTCGAGCTTCTGCCGTTCCAGGTGGGGGGTGCTCGCGATGAGTTCGGCCGCGGCCTGTCCGGAACGGTTCTGCGCCGCTCGGACGTCGTTCACCTGGGCCTGGAGCGCGGAGGTGGTGATCCGTTCGCCGCCCACGACGGCCGCGGTGCCGGGGCGCGGTTCGCCCGAGCAGGCGGACAGCAGGGGCGCCGCCACCAGCAGGGCGGCGGATACGGAGAGCGCTGTGCGACGGTGCAAAGGAGCCTCCAGGGCCGGGAGATTGTGCGTCGGTGCACAAAGGGCCGTGCGGTGATCGATGTTATGAGGTCACGGTGATCCGGACCACCGGTTCGACCAACGATTCGCGCGCGGACCGAACACGCACCGTTCATAGGCGAGTCGGCGGGCTCCCGGGTGTCCGGCGCGCCACCCGTCACCCATCCGGGGGACCTCGCCGCCCGGGGACGGCCTGATCGGCCACCGGCAACCCTGAGGCCATCCTTCGGCCACCCGGCACTGCCAAGGTCGGCCCACCATGTCGACAACGCACCGCTCGCCGCGCTCCTTGCCGCGTACCTCGCCGCGTCCCGCGCCCCGTCGCTCACCGCGCCCGTCACGGCGCCACTCACCGCGCCGCCGGAGTCTGCTCGGCTCGGCGCTCGCCGCCCTGCTCACGGCGGTGGCCGTGTGCGCCGGGGACGCCGCCGCCCGCGTGTTCCCCTACGGAGCGCGCCACCGCAGCGTCAACGACCTCGGCAACCAGTTCGTCCCCTTCCACGCGCAGCTGTGGGACCTCCTGCACGGCCGGGCGGGGGGCGGGCTGCTGTTCAATTGGCGCTCCGGATACGGCATGAGCTTCCTGCCGGACCTGGGCACCTACCTGACCAGCCCCTTCGCCGTCCTCGTCGGGCTGTTCCCGCGCGCGGACATCGACCTCGCCGTGTACGTCGTCACCGTGGTCAAGACGGCGGCCGCGGCGGCGGCGATGACCTGGCTGCTGCGCACGCAGCGCCGCGGGCCCTGGTGGGCGGCCGGGCTGCTCGGGGCCTCGTACGCGCTGTGCGGCTGGTCGGTGATCGAGGCCGCCTACAACCCGATGTGGCTGGACGGGCTGATCGCCTTCCCGCTGCTGTGCCTGACCGGTGAATGGGCCCTGCGCGGGCGCCGGATCCTGCTCGCGCCGCTGGTCGTCGCGGTCTGCTGGACGGCGAACTTCTACACCGCCTACATGGCGACGCTGGGCGCGGCCCTGGTGCTGCTGGTACGGGTGGTGCTCACCCGGGAGGGCGTGCGCACCCGGCTGTCGGTGATCGCGCGGGGCGCCGGGACGACCGTGCTCGGGATCGCGCTCGCGGCGCCCGTGCTCCTGCCCCTCTTCCTCAGCTCCGGGCAGGCGTACCCGGGGTGGGTCAAGGAGTTCCGGCCGGTCTCCTCGGCCGACCTGTTCGCGCGGCTGCTGCCGGGCACGTACTCCTTTTCCTCCCCCGCCGTGTTCGTGGGCACCGGAACCCTGCTGCTGGTGGCCGCCCTCCCCTTCCACCGGGCCGTCCCCGCCCGCACCCGGCTGTGGTGGGTGGGACTGACCGTGGCCGTGGGGCTCTCCCTCCGATGGGCGCCCACCCACCTGGCCTGGCACCTCTTCGCCACCCCGAACGGAAGCCCGTACCGGCAGACCTTCGTGTGGGCCGGGATCGCCGTGATCGCCGCCTGGACCGGGCTGGCCGCCGGCCTGCCGCGGCTGCCGGCGCTGGTGGCGGGTGCGGGCGTACTGGCGGCCGCCGCGCTGTGGGCGTACGACAGCCCGCTGGTGACGGCGGCGGGCTACGCGCTGTTCGGCGGCGGGCTGGTGCTCGCCGCCGCGGCCTGGTGGGCGCTGCGCCACCGCCGGCTCGCGTGGCCGGCGGCCGGGGTGCTCGCGCTGGTCCTGCTGACGCAGGCCGCCGCCACCACCGCCTACGGCCACAAGGGCAAGCTGGGCGGCCTGGACGACTACCCGTCCTGGGGGCCGGCGCACACCGCGCGCGCCGAGGCCCTGGCCGCCGCCGAGGGTTGGCCCGCGTACCGCACCGACCCGGGCCGGCCCGCCCTGACGGGCAACGACCCGCTGCTGCTCGGCGGCGAGGGCGGCTCGTACTACAGCAGCCACACCCCGGACGTGTTCACCCGCACGATGGTCGCGCTCGGAGCGGGCTGGACCTCGCGCGGACGCAACGTCCAGAGCATCGACAACCCGGTGACGGACGCCGTCTTCGCGGTCGGCGCCCGCCTGCGGCCCGACGGGACGGTGCGGCGCGCCGAGGTGCCCCCGCTGGTGACGACCCGTCCGCCCGGCGCCGCCCTCTCCTACGCCGACGACTCCCCCTTCGCCAACCAGGAGCTGCTGCTGGGCGCCCGGGTGTACGAGGACCCGCTCGCGCCCGGGGTCTGCCGCGCGGGCACGGAGGCCTACCTGTGGGCCCCCGAGTACAACGCGACGGCCCGCCTCGCGGACGGCCCCGCCTTCCGCCTGAACGGCAACGCCCCGCGCAACCGGGCGGCGCTCCAGCCGCTGGGCCCCTCCCGCGGGGACTCCTCGGCCCTGGTCTTCGACGCGGCCCCGCCCCCGCGGTGGACCCTGTCCTGCCTGGACCGGGCGCGGCTCGACACCGCGGTGGCCGGCCTGCGGGCCACGGCGGCGACCTCGGTCCGGGTCGGCTCCTCCGAGGTCCACGCCACGCTCCCGCCGGGCACGACCGGCACGGCGGTCCTCTCGGTCCCCGCGATCGCCGGCTGGACCTGCGACGGCCGCCCGGCCGCCGACCACCTGGGTCTGGTGGCGATCCCGCTCTCCCCCGGCACCACCACGGTGAGCTGCGCGTTCCGCCCGCCGGGCCTGGTCCCGGGGCTGGCGGTCGCGGCGGGCGCGCTGGGGATCGCGGCGATCACGGCCCTGCGGGTACGGGCCCGGCCGGTCAGCGGACCTGGCTGAGCCAGTGCAGGGTGCGGCGGATCTCGGCCGGGAAGGGGTGGGCCGGGCCGTGCAGCCGTTCGGCGTCGAACAGCAGCCGGGCCAGGGTGTCGTGGGCCGCCTGGCGGTCGCCGAGGGAGAGCAGCAGGTGGGCTATCCGGCGGCGGACCTCCAGCGGCAGGCCCGGATCCGGGTTGGCGTAGTGGTTCTCGAAGAACGGGAGCAGCGAGCGGTACTCCGCCAGGGCGGCGGCCGGCTCGCCCAGTTGCTCCAGGCACTGGGCCGAGTCGTAACGGAAGCGCAGCGACTGGGGGTCCCCGGCCGGGGACTCGTCGGCGAGGCGGCGCAGTTCCGGCAGGGCACGCCGGTACTGGCCGTCGTCCATGAGCGTGGCGGCGTACTGCTTGCGCAGGGAGCGGACCACCGGGGAGTGCTCCCCGTGCTCGGCGGCCGCGGCCGGGAGGATGCCGCCGAGGATGTCCACGGCCTGGGTGAGCCGGCCCTCGTCCAGCAGCTTGCGGGCCTCGTCCACGGCGCCGGGGACGTCGGCCTTGGGCGGCGCGGGCGGGGTGCTCGGCCGCGGGGGGACGATCGCGGCCCGGTCCGGCCAGGGTGCCTGCGGGCGCAGGAAGGGCCGGGTCGGGTCGAGCGGGCCGGACGGGGTGCGGCTGTCGCGGGCGGGCAGCAGCGGGGCCAGGGCCTCGTAGACCTCCTGGGCGGAGGAGGGCCGGTCCTGCGGGTCCTTGGCGAGGAGGTGGAGCAGGAGCTTCTCCAGCTCCGGCGGGATCTCCGGGCGTATCTGGCGGACCGGGAGCGGAGGCTCGTACAGGTGGCGGTGCAGGACTCCGAGGGCGGTGGACCCGGCGAAGGGGACGTTGCCGGTGAGGAGTTCGTACAGCAGCACGCCGAGGGCGTACAGGTCGGTGTACGGGCCCACGGCACCGCCCATGGCCTGCTCGGGGGCCATGTAGGCGGGGCTGCCGATGGGTGAGCCGGTGCTGGTGAGGCGGGTGGTGTCGGTGTCCATCACGGAGGCCACGCCGAGGTCCAGGACGAGCACCGTGCCGTCCGGGCGGACCATCACGTTGCGCGGCTTCAGGTCCCGGTGCACGATCGGCACCGCGTGCACGGCCGACAGGACCGAGCAGAGCTGCGCGACGACGGCGACCGCCCACTGCCAGGGGTAGGGGTCGTGCTCGGCGAGGTGGTCGGCGAGGTCGGCGCCCTCCACGTAGCCCATGACGAGGAAGAGTTCGTCGCCGTCGCTGCCCGCGTCGTGCACGGTGACCAGGCCGGGGTGGTCGACCTGCGCGGTGACCCGGCACTCGCGGACGAAGCGGCGGCGCAGCTCCTCGGCGACCGTGCCGGGGCCGGCGACCTTGTCGGGACGCAGCAGTTTCACGGCGACGCGGCGGTCGAGGCGCCGGTCGTAGGCCGTCCAGACCTGGCCCATGCCGCCCTGGCCGAGGATGGTCGCGAGCTGGTAGCGGTCGCCGATGAGCCGGTCGGTCACTGCTGCGGGTCCTGGAACGGGGTCTGGTGGGGATCGTGGCGGGGGCCCCCGGCCGGCGGGGTCTGCTTGCGCAGCAGCTCGCTGAGCTCGTCGAGTTCGGCGCGGACCTGCCCGATGCGCGGGGGCGGGGTCGGCTGCGGCGGCACCTGCGGGGGTGCCGGGACCGGCGTCGGGGTGGGGGTCGACGTCGGGGTGGAGGGCCGGGTGGTGGCGGTGGCGGGCGGGTACCCGTAGGCGGGCCCGGACGACTGCGGGTGGACGTACGGAGCGGACTGCGCCGGGTACCACTGCGCGGTCGGGGCGGTGCGCCGGGCCTCGTGGTGCTTGATGTCGGCGACGAGGAAGTACACGCAGATCGCGAGACCGCTGAAGATCGAACCGCCGGCGCCCAGGTTGCCCTGCCAGCCGTTGACGTCGGGGGTGGGGTCGATCTGGATGAGCGTCATCCACACGACGGCCAGCACGCCGCTGACCACCATCAGCGTCCAGTCACGGGACTTGCGCGTGACCAGGGCGAGCCGCAGCAGGGAACCCCAGGCGAGGAAGCCGCAGCTGAGGATGGGCAGCAGCACGAACACCACGCGCAATGCCATCACACCCCCGGAATCGGACTGGGGGCCGTGCTGCGGCGGAAGGCCGGGGCCGTGCATCGCTGCTCCTGACGGGCCGTGCGGAAGAGGTTCGGGTCTGAGGGTATACAGCGTTCCCGGCCAGGGGTGAGGGGATGCGCGCAACCGTTGCACGCTCGCTGCACGGCTGTTCACTCCGGCGTGACCGTGCCGTCGGAGAGGCCGTCGTGGAAACCCTGTACGAGTTGTTCGCCGAGCCGCCCCGCCAGCCGTAGCGCGTCCTCGAACTCGGCGAGCGCCTGGAAGCGCAGCCCGTAGCCCTGTTGCTGCGCCAGCGGCAGCCGGGGCAGTCGGAGCCTGCGGACGTCGAGCCGGGTGGCGGTGGAGGCGTGGCTGCTGGCGCGGCGGGTGTTGGCGGTGCCGCGCAGGAATCCGGCCAGGAACCACGGGTCGAGGGCGTCCTTGTCCGGGCGCAGCAGGGCCAGGCCGCGGCCGGGTACCGCGCCGGCGGTGGCCTCGTCGACGACCCGGGCGATGGCGGCGCCGCCGACGAGGGGGACGAGGACGTCGCCGGGGGCGGTGAGCACGGGCTCGTCGGCGGTGGGCGCCAGGGTGCCGGAGGGGCCCGATCCGGTGTAGACGTCCTGTTCGGTGAGGACGGGGGCCGAGCCGGTTCCGCCGCCGGTGCCGGTGTGCAGTTCCAGGGCTCCGGCGCGGGCCAGTTCGCCGACGGTGGTCATCGGCGGCCGGACCGTGCCCCCGGCGGGCGCCGCCGCGGCGGGCGGGGTGAGCCGGGCGGCCCGGCCGAGGGTCTCGCCGAGCCGCTCCCGTACGGCGGTCAGTTCGGCCGGACCGCCGCCCGCGGTCGGCGGGGGCAGGTGGCGGGCGGGGGTGAGGTCCACGTCGTCGTCCAGCAGCTCGATGACGGGGACGACACGGCTGACGCCCGGCGCCCGCGCCACCGAGCCGGTGCGGTCGTACGCGTTCCAGGCGTCCTGCACCGCTTCGTGCACGGCGGGCCAGGCGGAACGGAGCCGGTCGTCGGCGGCGAGGGCCGCGGTGTCGATGAGCAGCAGCCCGGCCGGGGGCGCCGCGTGCGGGGCGGGCCGGCGCAGCACCCACAGGTGCAGGGGGATCCCGTACGGGGGCGCCGCGCCGGCCGGGAGCGCGACGACGGCCCGCAGCGCGCCGCGGCGCAGCAGGTCGGCGCGGATGCGGCGGCCGGAGCGGCGGGCGGCGACGGCGGGCGGCATGAGCAGGACGGCGGTGCCGCCCTCGCGCAGGTGGGCCAGGGCGTGCTGGACCCAGGCGAGTTCGGATTCGGTCCGGGCCGGGAAGCCGTACTCCCAGCGCGGGTCGTAGGCCAGTTCCTCGTGACCCCAGGCGCGTTCGTTGAACGGCGGGTGGCAGAGCACGGCGTCGACGGTGTCCTGGGCGAAGGCGTCGGCCCGCAGGCTGTCGGCGGCGGCGGCGCGGACCTGGGGCGTTCCGTTCAGGGCGAGGCGCAGGGCGGCGAGGGCGGCGAGTTCGGGCGCGGAGTCCTGCGCGTACAGGGCGGTGGCGCCGCGGACGGCCCGCAGCAGGGTGCCGGTGCCGCAGGCGGGGTCGAGGACCTTGAAGGGTGCGGCGCCGGCCGCTCCGGTGGAGCCGGTGCTTGCACCGGAGGGTCCGGCGAGGGCGGCCATCAGAGCGGCGAGGCCGTCCGGGGTGAGCGTGTACTGGCGGGGGTTGGCGTCGAGGTGGCGCCCGAGGAGGAACTCGAAGGCCTGGCGGGCCCCGAGTTCGGCGGCGAGTTCGGCGGCGGCCCGCAGCAGCGGCACGGCGGCCGGGCGCAGCGGGATCTCGGCGAGCGCGTGGCCGGGCCCGAGGCGGGCGCCGAGCACCTGGTCGAGGACGGGCCGCAGCAGGGTGGCCATGCGCGCGTCGGAGACGGCGGTCAGCTCCAGCCAGTCGGCGGGCCGGTCCCGTACGACGAGCAGGGCGCCGCCCGCCTGGACGAGTGCGACGACGGCCCCACCGGGGTGGGCGGCGATCTGCTGCCAGACGCGTTCGCGCAGCGGGACCTCGGCGAGCTTGCCCTGGGCGCGCAGCCAGTGCTCCACCTCGTCCAGGGAGAAGGAGGGGCTGGTCTCGGTGCCGCCGACGGGCTTGGGGAAGTCGGCGTGGCGGCGCCGCCAGTTGCTGACGGCCGCGCGGCCGACCCCGGCCAGGCGGGCGACCTCGGCCGCGGTGACCTCTGCTGCGGTGACCTCTGCTGCGGCGTTCTCCTCGGGCATGCCGGGGAGCTTACCCGCTCACAGCAGAGAGACCGATTCACAGCGTGAACTCAAGAATCTCGGTGAATCGTGTTGACTCGGTTCACAGAGATCTGCTCTGATCGGCACGTCATCACCCACCGGACTGCCGGGATCCACTTCAAGCGGAATACAATCTTCCGCTTCTCCTTTAATCTTCCTTTACCCCCACCTTCCAGAAGCCCTAGAGAGTCCCCATGCGCACCGCTCATCGCTTCACCGCCACCGCCGCCCTCGCCTGCGCCGCCGCCCTCGGCCTCACCGGATGCTTCGCGTCCGGCCCGTTCGCGGACCTGACCGGCTCCGAGGTGGCGGACAAGTCCGTGGACGCCCTGCGCGGCGCCGCCTCGCTCACCGTCAGCGGCAAGGTCTGGGAGGACGGCAAGCCGCTGGAGCTGAACATGGCCGTCAGCAGGTCCGGCGAGTGCCGGGGCACGATCGCCGGCCAGGAGGGCTCCTTCGAGCTGCTCCGCACCTCCGAGTTCGTGTTCATCAAGGCGGACGAGCCCTTCTACCGCTCCCAGATGAAGGACCTGCCCAAGGCGGAGGCGGACGAGGCGGTCAAGCAGCTGGCCGGCCACTGGCTGAAGTCGAAGGCCACGGACGCCGACTCGAAGGAGCTCGCCTCCCTGTGCGACCTGGACGAGCTGCTCAAGGAGTTCGACGACAGCAAGGGCGCGGAGAAGGGCAAGGTCACCTCGGTCGACGGCCGGAAGGCCCTCACCCTGACCACGAAGACCGACGAGGGCACCGAGACCCTGCTGGTGGCCACCGAGGGCAAGCCCTACCTGCTCAAGGCGGGCATCACCGGCAAGGAGCCGGCCGAGGTCTCCTTCAGCGGCTTCGACAAGCCGGTGAACACCGAGGCGCCGACCGGCAAGGACGTCATCGACGCCGACCAGCTGGGCTGAGCCGGGCACACCGGAACGGCCGTGGCCGCAGACCTGTAGAGGTCTCCGGCCACGGCCGTTCCCGTCGTCACCGCACCCGCTCCGGCCGCCGAGGCCGGTGCCGCCGCTACGAGCCGAGGATGGTGGTGAGGAACTCCCCCGTCCAGGCCAGCAGTTCCCGCCCGATCACCGGCTTGCCGCCGATCTTGCCCGCCTTGGGGCGCGGGACCAGCACCTGCGAGGTGGCGGCCTTGAGCACCGTCCCCGGGTAGAGCCGCTTGAGCCGCAGCTCCTGCGACTCGCGCAACTCCACCGGACCGAACCGGACGTTGTTGCCCTGGAGGGTGATGTCCCCGACCCCGCAGGCCCGGGCCAGCATCCGCAGCCCGGCCACCAGCAGCAGGTTCTCCACCGGCTCCGGCAGCTTGCCGTAGCGGTCGGTGAGCTCCTCCCGTACGGCCTTGATGTCGGCCTCGGAGTTGGCGGAGGCGATGGACCGGTACGCCTGCAGGCGCAGCCGCTCGCCCGGCGCGTAGTCGTGCGGGACGTGCGCGTCGACCGGCAGCTCGATCTTGACCTCCAGCGGCGGCTCCTCCTCCACCTGACCCTCGACCGCGGCCCGGTAGTCGGCCACGGCCTCGCCGACCATACGGATGTAGAGGTCGAAGCCGACGCCCGCGATATGACCGGACTGCTCGCCGCCGAGCAGATTGCCCGCGCCGCGGATCTCCAGGTCCTTCATCGCCACGTACATGCCCGCACCCATCTCGGTGTGCTGGGCGATCGTCGCGAGGCGCTCGTGCGCGGTCTCCGTCAGCGGCTTCTCCGGCGGGTACAGGAAGTACGCGTACCCGCGCTCGCGGCCACGCCCCACGCGGCCGCGCAGCTGGTGCAGCTGGCTCAGGCCGAAGTTGTCGCCGCGCTCCACGATCAGGGTGTTGGCGTTGGAGATGTCGATGCCCGACTCGACGATCGTGGTCGAGACGAGCACATCGAACTTCTTCTCCCAGAAGTCGACGACGACCTGCTCCAGGGCCTGCTCCGACATCTGGCCGTGGGCCGTCGCGATCCGCGCCTCGGGCACGATCTCGCGCAGCTTGGCGGCCGCCCGGTCGATGGACTCCACCCGGTTGTGGATGTAGAAGCACTGGCCCTCGCGCAGCAGTTCGCGGCGGATGGCCGCGCCGATCTGCTTCTCCTCGTACGGGCCGACGAAGGTGAGCACCGGGTGCCGCTCCTCCGGCGGGGTGGTGATCGTCGACATCTCGCGGATGCCGGTCACCGCCATCTCCAGGGTGCGCGGGATCGGGGTCGCGGACATCGTGAGCACGTCGACGTTGGCGCGGAGCTTCTTCAGCTGCTCCTTGTGCTCCACGCCGAACCGCTGCTCCTCGTCGACGATGACCAGGCCCAGGTCCTTGAACCGGGTCTCCTGCGAGAACAGCCGGTGGGTGCCGATGACCACGTCCACCGAGCCCTCGTGGAGGCCCTCCAGGGTGGCCTTGGACTCGCTCTCGCTCTGGAAGCGCGAGAGCGCCTTCACCTTGACGGGGAACTGGCTGTAGCGCTCGGAGAAGGTGCCGAAGTGCTGCTGCACGAGCAGGGTCGTCGGGACGAGGACGGCGACCTGCTTGCCGTCCTGGACCGCTTTGAATGCGGCTCTCACAGCGATCTCGGTCTTGCCGTAGCCGACGTCGCCGCAGATCAGCCGGTCCATCGGGACCGACTTCTCCATGTCCTCCTTGACCTCGGCGATGGTGGTGAGCTGGTCGGGCGTCTCCGCGTACGGGAAGGCGTCCTCCAGCTCGCGCTGCCAGGGGGTGTCCGGACCGAAGGTGTGGCCGGGGGCCGCCATGCGCGCGCTGTAGAGCTTGATGAGGTCGGCGGCGATCTCCTTGACCGCCTTCTTCGCGCGCGCCTTGGTCTTGGTCCAGTCGGCGCCGCCGAGCCGGTGCAGCGTCGGGGCCTCGCCGCCGACGTACTTGGTGACCTGCTCCAGCTGGTCGGTGGGGATGTAGAGCCGGTCGCCGGGCTGCCCGCGCTTGGCCGGCGCGTACTCCACGAGCAGGTACTCGCGGGTGGCGCCCTGGACCGTGCGCTGGACCATCTCGACGTAGCGGCCCACGCCGTGCTGCTCGTGGACGATGTAGTCGCCGGCCTCCAGGGTCAGCGGGTCGATCGTCTTGCGGCGCCGGGTCGGCATCCGGCCGAGGTCCTTGGTGGCGGTGCGCTGGCCGGTCAGGTCGGTCTCGGTGAGGACGGCCAGGCGCAGCACCGGGTCGACGAAACCGTTGTCGATCGAACCGCAGGCGACGTGGACCAGGCTCGGCTCCAGGGCGCGCAGTTCCGGCTCCAGCCGGGCCGCGATGCCCTCGCCGCCGAGCACCTCGACCGTACGGGCGGCCGGGCCGTGGCCCTCGGTGAGGTAGACGGTGTGCCAGCCGTCGGCGATCCAGCCCTTGGTGTCGGCCAGCGCCCGGGCGGTGTCACCGCGGTACGCCTCCGGGGCGTGCATGCCGAGCTTGAGGGTGTCGCTGCCGCCGGCGCTCTCGTCGGCGGCGAAGGGGGACACCGACCACCACATCATGTCCAGCTCGCGGGCCCGGTCGCGGACGTCGGCGATCCCGCGGAGCGAGGCGGCGCCGACGTCGATGGGGGCCTCGCCGCCGCCCGCGGTGGCCGCCCAGGAGGCCATCAGGAACTCCTGGCTGGTCGCCACGAGGTCGGCGGCCCGGGTGCGGACCCGCTCCGGGTCGCAGACCACGGCCATCGACCCGGCGGGCAGTACGTCGATCAGCAGTTCCATCTCGTCGACGAGGACCGGGGCGAGGGACTCCATGCCCTCCACCGCGATCCCCTCGGCGATCTTGTGCAGCAGCTCGCCGAGTTCGGGGTGGGCCTCGGCGAGGGCCGCGGCCCGCTCCCGCACCGCGTCGGTCAGCAGCAGCTCGCGGCAGGGCGGGGCCCACAGTCCGTGCTCGGCGATCTCCAGGGAGCGCTGGTCGGCGACCTTGAAGTAGCGGATCTCCTCGACCTCGTCGCCCCAGAACTCGATGCGCAGCGGGTGTTCCTCGGTGGGCGGGAACACGTCGAGGATGCCGCCGCGCACGGCGAACTCCCCACGCTTCTCGACGAGCTCGACCCGCGTGTACGCGGCGGCCGCCAGTGCCTCGGTGATCTCCCCGAGGTCGACGCCGGCCCCTTGGCGCAAGCTGACCGGGACCAGCTCCCCGAGCCCCTTGACCTGCGGCTGGAGCACGGAGCGGATGGGCGCGACGAGCACGCTCACGGGACCTGCGGCCGGGTCGTCCTTGCTCGGGTGCACGAGGCGGCGCAGGACGGCGAGCCGGCGGCCCATGGTGTCGCTGCGCGGGCTGAGCCGCTCGTGCGGGAGGGTCTCCCACGACGGGTAGTCCACCACGGTGTCCTGGAGGCCCGGCGGCATCATCGAGCGCAGCGCGGCGGCCAGGTCCTCGGCCTCGCGTCCGGTGGCGGTGACCGCCAGGACGGTCCGCCCGGTCCGCCGGGCCAGCGCGGCGATCGCGAAGGGCCGCGCGGCGGCGGGGCCGACCAGGTCCACGTGCATGCGCTTGCCGTCCCCGGCCGCGGTGATCGCCTCGGCGAGGGCGGCATCACGGGTGACGGCGTCGAGCAGTCCGTGCAGGCTCATGAAAGAGGCTTTCCGTCCGGTGAAGGTCTGGGGCTGTGAAAGGTGCGGGGTGCGGAGCGGGCAACGCGAAGGGCCCGACACGTCGCACGGGCCGGGGGTTCCACCCTACGACGGCGCCCCTCGCGCCGCTTTACGATGTTCGTGTTGTGACTGTCCGAGCTCGCCGCGTCGTCTTCCGCCGGGGAGACGACTTTCCCCGGAGGAGCACGAGTCCGTGACGAGCGATGCGATAGCCCGCCCGGCGCCGGTGGTACCGGCACCCGCCCGGCCGGGCCGGTACCCGTGGGCTCCGCCCTGGCTGGTCGCCGCCGGGCTGTTCCTCGTCTACCTCGTGCTGTCCGTCGGCCGGTTCCGGCGGATGGACTGGGCCTCCTGGGACCTCGGGATCTTCGAGCAGGCGATCCGCGCGTACGCGCACCTCCAGGAGCCCGTCGTCGACCTGAAGGGGCCGGGGGCCAACATCCTCGGGGACCACTTCAGCCCGATCATCGCGCTCGTCGCCCCCGTCTACCGGGTCTTCCCCGGTCCCCTCACCCTGCTGGTCGTGCAGTCCGCGCTGTTCGCGCTGTCCGCCGTCCCCGTCACCCGGGCCGCCGTACGCTTCCTCGGCCGGCCCCGCGGGATCGCCGTCGGCATCGCGTACGGGCTGTCCTGGGGCATCCAGCGGGCCGTCGAGTTCGACTTCCACGAGATCGCCTTCGCGATGCCCCTGCTGGCCTTCGCGCTGGAGGCGGTACTCGCCCGGCGCTGGCGGGCCGCCCTGCTGTGGGGGTTGCCGCTGGTCCTCGTCAAGGAGGACCTCGGCTTCACGCTCGCCGCGCTGGCCGTGGTGGTGGCCTGGCGGGCCCGCGACAGCAACCGCCGGATCGGCGTGGCCGCACTCGGCGTCGCCGCCGCGGCCTGCGTCTTCGCCGTCCTGGTGTTCACCGTGTTCATACCGGCCTTCGCCACCGCGGGCTACGGCTACTGGGACAAGATCGACGGGGCGGGTCCGCTCGGCGGCATCGGCACCAAGCTCACCACCCTGGCGTGGGTGCTGGTCCCCACCTCCGGGCTGCTCGCGCTGCGCTCGCCGCTGCTCCTGGTGGCCGCGCCCACCCTCGGCTGGCGGTTCCTGTCCGGGGACGACCACTACTGGTCCACCGACTGGCACTACAGCGCCGTACTCATGCCCGTGGTGACGCTCGCCCTGGTCGACGCCATCGACACCGTCCGGCGCGGCGAGCGGCCCTGGCTGCGCTCGTACGCCCTGCAGCTGCCGACCGCCGTCCTGGCCGCCGCCCTCGCCCTGAGCGCGACCGCCATGCCGACCGCCAAGCTCGCGGAGGCCCGTACGTACCAGAAGCCCGAGCGGGTCACGGCCGTCGAGCGGCTCCTGGACCGGATCCCCGACGGGGCGACCGTGGAGGCCGACACCACCCCGCTGACCCGGCTGACCTCCCGCTGCCGCGTGCTGTGGATCGGCGGCAGCAAGGGCGTGGTGCCCGACTGGATCACCATCGACAACTCCTCCAAGTGGGCCGGCGAGGACCCGACCGACTACGCCCGCCAGCTCCACCCGGGCGAGCCGTTCACCCTGGTGGGTGAGGCCGGCGGCATCGTCCTGATGCGGCGGGGGTGAGCCGGCCCCGGAAACGACGCCGGTCCGGAACCCGAAGGTCCCGGACCGGCATTCCCCCGAACGACCGTGAGCGGCTACTCGCTCGCGATCGCGTTCAGAACGTTCATCCGCCCTGCCCGGAAGGCCGGGACCAGTGCGGCGAACAGGCCCACGAAGGCCGAGGCGGCGAACACCCCGAGGATCGTCGGCCACGGGATCTCCAGCACCTTCAGGCCCTGGAGCGCCAGCAGCTGCTGGGCGCCGATCCCCCAGCCCATGCCCAGCCCGAGGCCGAGCAGGGCGCCGAAGAGGGCGATGACCACCGACTCCAGGCGGATCATGCGGCGCAGCTGGCGGCGGGAGAGACCGATGGCGCGCATCAGGCCGATCTCGCGGGTCCGCTCGACCACCGAGAGGGCCAGGGTGTTCACGACACCCAGGACCGCGACGATGATCGCGAGGCCGAGGAGCCCGTAGACCATGTTCAGCAGCTGGCCGACCTGGTCCTTGAGCGCCTGCTTGTAGTCGGTCTGGTTGCGCACCTTGTACTGCGGGTACTCGGCCATCGCCGTCTTGACCGACTGGTAGGCGGCGGCGTCCGACTGCCCGTCCTGGGCGCTGGCCAGCAGCATGAAGGGGAGCGGCAGCTTGTCGGCCGGGACGTTCGCCCGGGCCGCCTCGGTGCTGATGTACTTCATGCCCTTGTCGAGGTTGCCCTCGTCGCTGGTGATCGCGGCGACCTTCAGCTTGACCGTGCTGCCGCCGGTGAAGGCGACCGTCAGCTCGTCGCCGAGCTTGACGCCGTGCTTCGTGGCGTAGTCGGAGCCGACCGACATGGCGTTCGCCGCGTAAGCCGCCGTGTGCTCGCCGGCGACCATCTTGCGCCGGATGTCCTTGGCGTACGTCGGGTCGGTGGCGCCGAGCCCCTCCTCCTCGGAGGCGCCGTCGGGTGCCGTGATCTTGGCCGCGACCTCGCGGTAGGCGGTGACGTGGTCGAGGCCCTTGGTGGCGCGCAGGGCCTGCTCGGCCTGCGGCAGTACGGGCTGACCGGTCTCGGAGTTGACGATGTAGTCCGCGCCGACCGACCTGTCGAGCTCATCGGTCGCGGAGGCCACCATCGAGGAGCCGACCACCGAGAGGCAGGCGACCAGCGCGAGGCCGATCATCAGCGCGGCGGCGGTGGCACCGGTGCGGCGCGGATTGCGCAGGGCGTTGCGCTCGGCGAGCCGGCCCACGGACCCGAAGGGCCGCAGCACCACTCCGGAGAGCACCCGCACCACGCCCGCGGCGAGCAGCGGGCCGATCACGATGAAGCCGATGAGGGTGAAGACGACGCCCAGGGCCAGCCAGAGCGATCCGGGGCCGGCCTTCTCGGCGGCCGTGGCGAGGTAGAGCCCCACGCCACCGATGCCGGTGAGGACCAGGCCGAGCACGGCGCGGACGACGCCGGCCTTCTTGTCGCCCGGGGTGCCGGACTCGCGCAGCGCGGCCATCGGGGAGACCTTGCCGGCCCGGCGGGCCGGGATGAAGGCGGAGACGACGGTCACGATGACGCCGAGGACGATGCCGGTGACCGGGGTGGTCCAGGCGACCGTCAGGTCATCCGTCGACAGGTGCATGCCCATGGACCCCATGAGCTGCATCAGGCCGACGGCGAGCCCCACACCCGCGCCGACGCCCAGGATCGAGCCGACGACGCCGAGCAGGAAGGCCTCGACGACCACGGACTTCAGGACCTGGCCGCTGTCGGCGCCGATGGCGCGCATCAGGCCGATCTCGCGGGTGCGCTGGGCCACCAGCATCGAGAAGGTGTTGAAGATCAGGAAGATGCCGACGAGGAAGGCGATCCCGGCGAAGCCGAGCATCACGTACTTCATGACGTCGAGGAAGGAGCCGACGTCCTTGCGGTTGGCGTCGGCTGCTTCCTTGGCGGTCTGCAGCTTGTACGTGTCCGCGCCGACGGCCTTGGCGATGTTCTGCTTGAGCTGCTCGTCGCTCACCCCGTCCTTGGCGGTGACGTTGACGTGCGTGAAGGAGCCGGGGGTGCCGAGCAGCGCCTGCTGCGCGGTGGCCGTGTCGAAGTAGACGACGGCCGCGCCCGGGTTGGTGACGGTGAAGGTGGCGATACCGGTGATCCTGGCGCGGGTGTCGCCGGTGATGGCGATCGTGCGCAGCTCGTCACCGAGCTTCAGGTGGTGCTTCTCGGCGGTGTCGGCGTCGACCATCACCTCGGTCGGGCCGCGCGGCGCGTTGCCCGAGGTGATCTTCATGGACTTGAGCTCGTTGTCGCTCCAGTTGCCCGCGATGGTCGGGGCGCCGGTGGTCGAGCCCATGTTCTCGTTCTTGGCGTTGACGACCGTGACGGACATCGACACGACGCCGCCCTCGGCGCTCTTGACGCCTTCGGCCTTGCGCACCTGCTCGACGGCCGAACCCGACAGCGTCTCGGGGCGGCCGCGGTCCGAGGTCTCCTCCCCCGCCTCGGCCTCCTTCGGCGTGACGGTCACATCGGAGTTGGTGACGGCGAAGAGCTTGTCGAAGGTGGTGTTCATGGTGTCGGTGAACACCAGGGTGCCGCAGACGAAGGCGACGGAGAGCATGACCGCGACGGCGGAGAGCGCCATCCGCCCCTTGTGGGCGACGAAGTTGCGCCGCGAGGTCTTCAGGACGGTGTTGCTCACGAGGTCCGCCCGCGTGCGTCGAAGTCCTTCATGCGGTCGAGAACCTGGTCGGCGGTGGGACCGTACATCTCGTCGACGATCCGGCCGTCGGCCAGGAAGATGACGCGGTCCGCGTAGGAGGCCGCCACCGGGTCGTGCGTGACCATGACGATCGTCTGGCCGAGTTCGTCCACCGAGCGGCGCAGGAAGCCGAGGACCTCGGCGCCCGCCCGGGAGTCCAGGTTTCCGGTCGGCTCGTCACCGAAGATGATCTGCGGGCGGGCGGCGAGGGCGCGGGCGACCGCCACGCGCTGCTGCTGGCCGCCGGAGAGCTCGGTCGGGCGGTGCTTGAGCCGGCCGGCGAGGCCCACGGTCTCCACGACCCGGTTGAGCCACTCCGCGTCGGGCTTGCGGCCCGCGATGTCCATGGGGAGCGTGATGTTCTCCAGGGCGTTGAGCGTGGGCAGCAGGTTGAAGGCCTGGAAGATGAAGCCGATCCGGTCGCGGCGCAGCTGCGTGAGCTTCTTGTCCTTCAGCCCGGTGATCTCGGTGTCGTCCAGGTGGATCTGGCCGCTGGTCACCGTGTCGAGACCGGCGAGGCAGTGCATCAGCGTGGACTTGCCGGAGCCGGAGGGACCCATGATCGCGGTGAACTGGCCGCTCATGATGTCCACGTCGACGTCGTCGAGGGCGACGACGCGCGTCTCCCCGGAGCCGTAGGCCTTGACGACCTTTCGTGCCCGGGCCGCGACGGCTGCATGCCCTCCAGTACCCCCGTGCCTGGTTTCGGTCATAGCCGTTGTCACGGTCTTTCTCCCTCATCGAATGCGCGTGTCTGCGTACGCCTGCGTACGTCTGCGTCGGTGTGCGGCTGTGCGCTCGTCGCCGTCATGAAGTCTCCGCCGGGCGGAAGCTCGGCGCGCTGGTGCCCATCGCCGTATCCGCCCGGGGGTTAACCCCACCCCCCGGCCTCTGGTGCGTAGGTTCCAGTTAAGGAGACGCCCGGGCCGCTCACGTCCTCCGTCGGGAGGAACGGTCCCTGGCCCGTAGTGCGGAGGGACCCCTAGGGGATCTGCACCCTTCGGCGTACGGACCCTGAGGGATACCGCCCGGCAGGCGGCGGTGAGATGGTGTTCCCCGGAGTTACGTGCAGGGGGAAGGAATCTCGGTGGCATCGGCGGAGAGCACGGGCGCGGGCCCGGACGGCACGTCCTCGGGGCCCGCGGCCGACACCCCCGTTCCGGCCAGGAACGCGACCGGCGGCGCGACCGCGGACAAGCCGGCCGCGCGACCACCGACCCCGGTGGTCGCCTCCCTGATGCTCGGCATGGCCCTCGTGGCCCTGGACAGCACCATCGTGGCCACCGCCGTCCCGCAGATCGTGGGCGAGCTCGGCGGGTTCTCCGTCTTCTCCTGGCTCTTCTCCGGCTACCTGCTCGCGGTGACCGTCACCCTGCCCGTCTACGGGAAGCTGTCCGACACCTTCGGCCGCAAGCCGGTCCTGCTCTTCGGCATCGGCCTCTTCCTCGTCGGTTCGCTGCTGTGCGCGTCCGCCTGGAACATGGCCGCCCTCATCGCCTTCCGCATCGTCCAGGGCCTGGGCGGCGGCGCCCTCCAGGGCACGATCCAGACGCTGGCCGCCGATCTCTACCCGCTCAAGGAACGACCGCGGATCCAGGCCCGGATGTCCAGCGTCTGGGCCACCTCGGCCGTGGCCGGCCCGGCGCTCGGCGGGCTGCTGGCCTCGTACGCGCACTGGCGCTGGATCTTCCTGATCAACCTGCCGCTGGCCGGCCTCGCCCTGTGGATGATCGCCCGTCACCTGACCGAGCCCGTACGGTCGCCCGGCCGCCGGGGACCGGTCGACTGGGCGGGAGCGCTGGCCGTCTTCGCCTGCGGCGGGCTGCTGCTCTTCGCGCTCGTCCAGGGCGGGGTCGCCTGGCCGTGGCTGTCCGCGCCCTCGCTCGGGCTGCTGGGCGCGAGCGCGCTGCTGGCCGTCGTCGTGGTCCGGGTGGAACGCCGGGCCGAGGAACCGATACTGCCGGGCTGGGTCTGGCGGCGGCGCACCATCGCCGCGGTCAACCTGGCCCTTGCCGCGCTCGGGCTGCTGATGGTCGCCCCGATGGTGTTCATGCCGACGTACGCCCAGTCCGTGCTCGGCCTCGGCCCCGTCGGCGCCGGGCTGGTGATGTCGGTGATGACCCTGAGCTGGCCCATCAGCGCCGCCCTCAGTCAGCACGTCTACCGCCGCATCGGCTTCCGGAACACCGCGGCCGTCGGGATCGGCCTCGCCGCGCTGATCCTGTTCTCCTTCACCCTGCTGCCCTACCCGGCCCGGCCCTGGCAGCCCGCGCTGATCATGCTGCTGCTGGGCGGCGCCCTCGGCCTCTTCCAGCTCCCGCTGATCGTCGGGGTCCAGTCCACCGTGGGCTGGGCCGAGCGCGGGACCACCACCGCCTCGGTGCTGTTCTGCCGGCAGGTCGGCCAGAGCGTGGGCGCCGCCCTGCTCGCCGCCGTGGCCAACGCCACCATCGCCGCCCGCCTGGCGGACGCCCCCGTTTCCGGCCTCCCGAAGCACCTGGACGACGTGGCGAAGGCACTGGACCGGCCGGAGCTGCTGTCGGCTGCCGCCGCCGGCTACCTGCGCGAGGCGGTGGCCGCCGCCGTGGAGCACATCTTCCTCGGCGCGACGGCGGCCGCCGTGGCCGCGCTGCTGGTCCTGCTGCTGGTGGCGCCGCGCCGGTTCCCCGTCCTGCCGGAACTGCGCGAGGAGGAGTAGGGGTACGCGGAAAGTCGCCTTGTCATGGCCGGGCCAGTGGGTAACCCTCGTGCCAGGACCGTTTCCGGGGGGACGACGACATGGCATCCGCACTCTGCGCACTCGCGTTACTGGCCGCGCTGGCCGGCCCGATCTGCCTGCGGCTCGGCCGCGACCCGGGCTTCATCACCGGCCGCGACGGCCGCCTCTCCACCTCGATCGTGCTCGCCCTCGCCTGGACGGTGATCCTGGTCTGGCTGCTGCTGGCGATCCTCGGCTACGGGCTCACCGCGGGCGGCGGCATCGCGTACTTCCGGGGCGCCGACGGCCCGCTGTCCACCCTGACGACGGTGTACCTGCCGCTGCTCGGCGGCCCGTACGTGGCGCTGATCGCCGCGAAAGCGGTCGTCGGCCTGCGCGTGGAGCACGGCAGCATGGCCAAGCCCGCCGCGAAGCCGACGGAGTCGGGCCGGCGGCCGCTGCGGGAGCTGATCGCGAACGACAGCGGGCGCACCGACCTGGTGGACCTCCAGTACGTCGTCCTCAGCGCGGTCACCATGCTGTACGTGGTGCTGTTCTACCTCGCGGACGTGGGTGGCGGACTCCCGCGCCTGCCCGCCGAGATGTGGGCCCTGACAGGCGCCCCGGCGGGTGCGTACCTGGTCAACAAGATGGCCGTGCGCGCCAACCCGGTGATCACGCACGTCGCCCTGGAGGACGACCGTCTGACGGTCGAGGGCGGCGGTTTCACCCCGGACCCGACGGGCCCGCCGACCCTCCTCACCGTCGACGACACCCCGCTCCCGACCGAGACCGACCCCCTGACGGGCGCCCTGACCGCCACCCTCCCGGCCCCGGGCACACCTCCGTTCACGGTGATCGTCACGGCCCGCGGCCTACGCAGCGACCCGTACCGCTACGAGCCCGCGACGAGGCCCGCCGTCCCGGCGCAGCAGCGGCCGGCGGGCTAGTGCTGTGGCCGGGAAGGTTTGCCGGGTCGCGGTGTCCGGTGCGGTGCATCGCAAGGCGGAGGGCCGCGGGCCGTACCGGACGTACTTCCGTGGTCCGACAACGCGGCGAGGTGCCGTACCGGGCGCCGCGACCCGGTGGACCTTTCCGGTCACAGCACCAGGTCGTCTCTTGTGGACCCGGGCCCGGCACGATCCGGAAGGGACGGCCTAAGCCTGGGCGTCGCCCTTGTGGCGGGCGTAGTACCGGGCCACGCGGGCCCGGTTGCCGCAGACCGACGCCACGCACCAGCGTCGTCGGGGGTGCGCCGGCAGGAAGAGCAGGACGCAGTCGTGGGCCTCGCACCCGCGTACCTGCCCCACCCGGGGGTCCGTCAGCAGCTCCGCGACCGCCTCGGCCAGCTCCGCCGCGAGCCGCCGGGCCGGATCGGCCGGCCGGTGCGCGTCGGCGGCGATCCCGCCCTCCTCGGTCCAGGCCAGCACCCGGTGCGAGGGCGCCGCGGCCAAGGCCTCGTTCAGCGCGGTGAGCGACCCGGCCGGGGGCCGCTCACCGCGCCGCACGGCGTCGAGCGCCGGGCGCGCGGCCGCCCGTAGGGCCTGTACGGCGGCCACCTCCCCCTCGCCCACGACGTCGACGGGCGTCAGCCGCCCGGCCTGCGCGGACAGCCAGGCCGTGAGCCCCGCCGGGTCGGCGACGAGGTCGCCCACCGCGGCCTCGGTGTTGAGGAGGTCCAGCGCGAGGGGCTCACCGATGAGCGGGAAGGTCACTGTCACCCAACTAATGCTACTGCAATCCCTTGACCCATTAGCGATCACCGGTGAGACTAATGGAAACAAGGACGCAGGAGGCATGTGATGACCGCTCGCCGCACCATTCCCACCATCCGGCACCGCACCGTCGAGGTGGACGGGGCCCGCGTCGCCTACCGTGAGAGCGGCCCCGCCGACGGCCCCGTCCTGCTGCTCCTGCACGGCTTCCCCACCGCCTCGCACCAGTTCGCCCGCCTGATGGACGCCCTCGGCGACACCCCGTACCGCCTGATCGCCCCCGACCACCCCGGCTTCGGCCGCACCGAGGCCCCGGCCGGGTTCGCGTACACCTTCGACCGGCTCGCCGACATCGTGGAGGGCTTCACCGACGCCCTCGACCTGCACCGCTTCGCCCTGTACGTCTTCGACTTCGGCGCCCCGATCGGACTGCGGCTCGCCGCACGCCGGCCGGAGCGGGTGACCGGGCTGATCGTCCAGAACGGCAATGCCTACGAGGAGGGCCTCTCGGACGCGGCCCGCGCGTTCGCCGGACTCCGGCGCGAGGTCCCCGGCGACGAGGAGCGCGTCCGGGGGCTCTTCACCCTGGAGGGCACCCGCTTCCAGTACGAGACCGGCGTCGCCGACACCGACCTCCTCTCCCCCGACAGCTGGACCCTCGACGTGCACCACCTCGGCCTGCCAGGCCGCGCCGACGCCCAGGCCGACCTGGCCTTCGACTACGCCTCGAACTTCGCCCATTACCCCGCCTGGCAGGCCTGGCTCCGCACCGCCCGGATCCCGGTGCTGGTCGTCTGGGGCGCGGGCGACCCCTTCTTCACCCCGGCGGGCGCGAAGGCCTACCTCCGCGACGCCCCGGACGCCGAGGTCCACATCTTCGAGGGCGCGGGCCACTTCGCCCTGGAGACCCACCTTCCGCAGATCGCCCCGCTGATCGAGGACTTCCTGGCCGAACTCGCCTGACCCGACAGGGGTTTACAGATCACCGGTATCGCGTAGTCTTCCCCTCGTCAGCAAAACAGTGTCTGGGGGAAACAGTAATGCTCGGTGTCATCCTCGCCGCCACCGCCGTACTCGCCACGCCCGTCGCCGGGCTGCTCGGCCACCGCGCCGTGCGCCGCTCGGCGAACGCCGCACTCATGCGGATCGACGCGCCGACCGGCATCGACGAACAGGGCTTCGTCCGCATCGGCGGAATCGACCAGTGGATCTCGATCCGCGGCGAGGACCGCACCAACCCCGTGCTCCTGGAGGTCCACGGCGGCCCCGGGGCCGCCAATTCCCCCTACGGAGCCCGCACCCGGGAGTGGGAGAAGCACTTCACCCTCGTCCGCTGGGACATGCGCGGCGCCGGCCTGACCTTCGCCCACGCCCCTGCGGACCAGGGCGGACCGGTCACCTTCGCCCGGCTCTACGAGGACGCCCTGGAGGTCACCCGGTACGTCCTGGACCGGATGCGCGTGGACCAGGTGGTGCTGATGCCGAGCTCCTTCGGCACCACCTTCGGCCTCCGGCTGGCCCGCAACCACCCCGAGCTCTACTCCGCGTACGTCGGCACCGACCAGAACATCCAGGAGGCGGGCCGGGACACCTCCGCCTACGACGGCACGCTGGAGCGGCTGCGGGCCACGGGCAGGACCAAGGACGTGGCGACGATCGAGGCGATGGGGTCCGACCCCCGGCGCTGGACCTCCGCACAGCGATCCTCGTACGACAAGCTGTGCGCCGGCAGCGACCCGCTGACTCTGGACACGGTCAAGAAGGTGATCATCGGGTCGCTGTGGCTGTCACCGCTCTACACCCTCGGCCGGATCAAGGCGTACTTCGGCGGTCAGGGCTTCTCGGAGCCCGTCACCGAGGGAGCGTCGGAGTTCGACGACCTGGCCGACGGGACCCGCTTCGAGATGCCGTTCTTCATCTTCCAGGGAGCGCTCGACGTGATCACCCCGGCGGCGCGCGCCAAGGCGTACTTCGACGCCGTCGAGGCACCGGTGAAGGCCTTCGAACTGATCGAGGGAGCCTCCCACTTCGCCGCGCTCCGGCGCCCGGACCGCTTCTTGGACCTCCTCCTGACCCATGTCCGTCCGGCGGTCACCACCGCTGACCGTGAGGGAACGGCCACCACCACGTCCTGAACCCGTAACGGCCCGTCAGGAGTGGCTCTCCAGCGGCTCCGCCGGGGAATGAACCGGTCGATCGACCAGTCCGTTCACACACGGGGGCCACCATGCGCACTGCCCGAACCAGTTGGAGAACCTGCTCCCGCGGAGCCGCGGCCGTCGCCGCGCTCCTCGCGGCCACGGCCTGCAACCCAGGAATCGCGGACACCAAGAACCCCACCACCCCGGAATGACCCGCCCGGCCCGCCCGGCCCGCCCGGCCCGGCAAGACCCGGAAGAGAGGGCCTAGGCCGGAGCCCGGCCCGTCAGCGCCGCCAGGCTGGACCGGACGTGGTTCATGTGCGCCCGCATCTGCTCCGCCGCCTCCTCGTGCTCCCGCAGGATCCCCCGCGTCTCCCGCCCGATCCGCTCCTCCGCCACCCGCGCCTGCGCCACCAGTTCGGCCGCCCGGGCCTCCGCGTCCTCCTGCCCGTGCCGCGCCGACTCCTCCGCCTCGGCGAAATCACGGCGCGCCTCCGCCAGCCGGGCCTCGGCGTACCGTTCCAGCTCCGCGTGGCGCGCCTCCAGGTCCGCCTCCCGCGCCGTCTGCTCCCGATCCGCAGCCTCCCGGCGCTCCGCCTGCTCCTGCTCGCGCTCCGACCGCTCCGCCTCCGCCCGCCGCCGCGTCTCCGCCAGCGCGGCCGTCGCCTGCGCCCGCCACGCCTCCGCGTCCTCCCGCGCCCCCGCCCGCGCGTCGTCCGCCTCGCGCTGCGCCCGCAACAGCCCTTGCCGGGCCCGGACCTCCGTCTGCTCGCGCACCGCCTCCGCGTCGTTCCGCGCGAGCTCCGCCGCCCGGTCGGCGCGTGCCTCGGCCGCGCCCATCGTCGCCGCCGCGTCCACCCGCGCGTCCGTCCGTACGGCGTCCGCCTCCTCCTCGGCCAGCAGCAGGATCCGGCGGGCCCGCTCGCTCAGCTCGTCGTACGTCTGCGGAGCCAGCGCGGAGACCGCCTCCCGCAGCCGCGCCGCCTCCGCCTCCATCTGCTTGGCCAGGACCGTCAGCCGTGCCACCCGCTCCCAGGCCTCGTCCCGGCTCCCGGAGAGCCGGGCGAGATACCGGTCGACCTCTTCCATGCGGTAGCCACGACCGCGCACGGTCGCAATGGGTGCACTCATCCTGGATGCGCCTCTCTCGCGGGGATTCCCGTCAAGGATGCGCCATTTGATCCCAGAAGCCGGAATGGCCGGGCCGAGACCCTGTTCGAAGGTCCCGACCCGGCCATCCAGCCGATCACACATTCACACGGTCAGCCGATCAGAGCAGCCCGTCCCACATCTGCTCCAGCAGCACCGACCACCAGCTCTCCGGAGAGGCCAGCGCCGCACTGTCGAGCCCGGCCAGATTCGCCTGGAAATCGACCGTCCAACGCCCCGCCTGTTCCGGCGTCAGATGCTGGCGCAGCCGCCACATGTGACCCAGCATCGCGAGGGACCGTACGAACTGCGGCAGGCTCGAGTTCACGAACTGCGGCGGTACGGGAGCACCTCCCGGGCCGCCTTCCACCGGCACCGCCACGATGTGCGCGGTCCCGTACTGCACGCACAGCGCCTTGCCGAAGTCGCTGCCGACGACGAGGTACGAGCCCGCGTCCGAGGCCGGCTGCACCTGCCGCTGCTGGGCCAGCTCGGCCAGGGTCGGCACCGGCTGGCCCGGCACCGCCTGCGCCCAGAAGAACGGCCCGAAGTCGACCGGCAGACCGGACCACATCAGCGTCTGCGCCACGATCTCCGGCACACCCTGGCGGGACACCGCCCGCTGGTCGAAGCGGAACACGCCCTGCGGACCGAACGCCGCCGTCAGCTCCTGCGCGATCGCCTCCAGCGGGATCGCCGGCTGCAGCGGAACCTGCGGCAGCGGCGCACGTACCGGCGCGGGGCGCGCCGGACCGTCCGCCACCTGGTGCAGCTCGCCCTGGTGGGTGAGCAGGTGCCGCATGCCCTGCTGCCGGCCCGCGTGGTCCTGGCCGTACGGGGCGACGCTCGTGATCCGCACCTGCGGCCAGGTCTCCCGGATCATCCGGGCGCAGTAACCGCCGGGCAGCTCGCAGGACTCGAGCTCGGTGTGCAGCTCCAGCACCTGCTGCGGCGGCACGTTCATGGCGCGCAGCTCGTAGAGGATCTGCCATTCCGGGTGCGGGGTACCGGGCGCCGAGCGGCGGATGAGCTGCTGCTCGGAGCCGTCGGGCGCGCGGTAGCGGAGCACGGCCTGGTAGCCGGGGCCGACGGTGGGTGCACCGGTCGGGACCGAGGACTGCCCACCGGGGGCACCGGGCGCACCCGGGGCACCGGGCGGCGGGCCGGGGGGACCCGGCGGCCGGCCCACGGCGGGGCCGGCCAGCATCGTGGCGGCATGGTCGAGCCCGCCACCGGGAGCACCGGGAGCACCAGGGGCCGCGGGCGCACCGGGGGCGCCGGGCGGACCGGGCGGCTGCGGTACGCCGGGACCCGCGAGCATGGTGGCGGCGTGATGGGCCCCGCCACCAGGAGCACCGGGCGGGCCGGGAGGAGCCGGCGCGCCGGGCGGACCGGGAGGAGCCGGCGGCTGACCGGTGACGGCCGGACCGGCCAGCATCGTCGCGGCATGGTCCAGCCCACGCCCCAACGACCCGGGAGCCCCGGGCGGACCGGGAGGAGCAGGCGGCTGACCCGCACCCGGAGCACCCGGAGCACCGGGCGGGCCGGGCGGCTGCGGAACACCGGGGCCGGCCAGCATCGTGGCGGCGTGGTGCGCCCCGCCACCGGGGGCGGCAGGCGCACCGGGCGGACCCGGCGGCGTGGACGGGCTCGACGGTGTCGACGGCCGGGAGATCTGGGCCTTGCTGGTCGGCGCGTCCGCGATGTCACTCGCCGACGGACCGCCCGCCGCATCGCCCGGCGAACCCAGCGCCGGCACGACCGCGGTCCTCGGCAACTGGCTGCCGCCCGGCATCAGCGTGGTCTTCGCCTCCGGGGCCACCCCGGACGACGGCGCGTCCTCCAGGTCCGACCCGGACAGCGGCGGCGCGAACACGGTCGCGGGCAGGGGTACGGACGCGTCGTCCGAACCGGAGTTCACATCGGTGCCCGCCCAGGGCGTGGCGCCGATCGGCACCGCGGCCGCGGCCGGAGCCGGGGGCGTCGCCGGAACCCCGTCGTTGGCCGTGGGCTCGTAGGGGATCTCGCCTCCGCGTCGCAGCGGCACGGCCTCGACGGGCGCCGGCGCCGGCACCGCGGGAGCCGACGCGGGCTCGGGCGCGAGCGGGGACTCGGGCGCGGACTCCTGCCTGCCGCCATCGGCCGGCGCCGGCGTCGACCTCGGCGCGATGCCCGCCCGGTCCGCGGCCTCCTGCAGCCACTCCGGCGGGCTCAGCATGAACGACGTCTGCTCCGAGTCGATCCGCGGCGGCGGCACCGAGGCCTCCGACACGGCCGCGGCCACGGCCCCGTACTCCTCCTCGTACCGGCGGATCACCTCACCCACCGGCAGTCCCGGCCACAGCGTCACCTCCCCGCTGTCCCGCGCGATGACCAGCCGCTGCCGCCCACCACCGGACACGGGACCGGCCGCGCGGTCCTCCGCCCACACCACGAACCCGAGCCCGAACTCCCGTACGCGCACCTCTCGGTGCTGGTACGCGGGCACGTCTCCGTTGATCCATTCCTCGGCGCGCTCCTGCGCCTGCGCAAACGTCACCATCGCGCGCTCACCCCTCCACCGGTGCCGAACCCGACACCGGAACCGAACGTGCGAATCCGCCGTCCACCATCAGACCGGCCACCGTCTCCAGCTCCGGCGGGTTACCGGCCAGCCGTTCGAGAAAGGCGTCGAAATCAGCACCGCAGGGCAGCAACAACCGCTCCACGCGCTCCTGGACCGACCAGCCGTCCCGGTCGCGGGCATCGTCGTACGGGGAGAACCACACCGAGCCGATGCCCTCACCCTTGACCTTCAGCGCGAGCAGCCCGCCCTGGGCGAAGGCCACGCACAGGTAGTCCTTCGTCAGGTGGTCGCGCAGACACTTGTTGACGTAGACGAGGTCGTTGATCGCCGCCTCCTCACGCACCGTGAAGAACGGCTGGTCCACCAGCAGACCGAGGTCCACGTCCAGGCCCGCGCCGACCGGTGCGCAGCCGCCCGCGGCCTTCAGGAACGAGCGGTACGCCTCCGGCAGCCGGTAGCCGAGGTCCTCCTCGACGCCCTGGACCTGCTCCTCGGCGACCGACACCACCGACTTCGGCAGCCCCATGTGCGCCGGGCGCACCTCCTGGAGCGGCCGCGTACCGCGCTTCTCGTGGTCCACCGGCGCCGTCGTCAGGCCCGCGTGATGCCGCAGCAGCGCCTTCACCTCGACCGGGACCAGCTCCATGCGCCGCGAACCGGCCACGTGGTGCCAGGTCCAGCCGTGCGGGGTCGCCACCGGCCCGACCGTGTCCCACAGCTCGTGCCCGGCGGCTTTCATCGCCGCGTTCGCGGACACGTAGTCCGTCAGCCGCAGCTCGTCCATGCCGAAGCCCTCCGGCGGTTCGGCGATCTCCACGGCCGCGCGCGCGTAGGCGGAGAAGTCCGGATGCCCATTGCCGTCCATCCGCACCCCGTGAGGATGCCGAGCGGCCCGGACCGGGTCCGGGAAATGCACGACCTGCCCCGAGTAAGCGGCGTTGGGTGGCGCGGCCTGCTGCCCGTGCCGACCTGTCGTCATGGCGGTAGCCCCCTGCTGGATCTGGCTGGTTCACCACAGCCTATGCGCTGGGGCAAGAGCCTCACCCGCGCCCGACCGGCGCACCCGCCCGAGGGCCAGGAACATCCGAATTGATACGAATATTCGACCCCGCTTCCGCATGACAGGTGACATTTGACAGGCTGTCCCCGCAGCACGGGGGCGTGAGCGACAGCGGTCAACCGCCGCCACGGGAGGGAAAGCGCGACCATGCACAACACGGCAACACGTACAGAATCCGGCGACACCACGCCGGACGCACCAGGCGCACCGGGCGCACCGGGCGCACCCGGCGCACCCGGCGCCGCGGGCCCGGCCGGCGAAGCCGCCGGTCCCGCCGGCGACCCCCGCCTGCGCTGGAGCAGCGCCGACGGTCGCCCCGCCGTGCCCGTCCTGCGCTTCCGCCGGGACGGCATCCTCCCCACCGTCGCCGCCGCCCTCTCCGTACGCGGCGAAACCCTCACCGGCACCGCCGGCAAGGCCGACCAGCCGCCCGCGCTCCACCCGCTCGTCCAGGACTTCCTCGACACCCTCACCAGCGGCCAGCGCGAACGCTTCACCGGCCGATGTCCGGAGGCGATCCTGCTCTCCCGCCACCTGACCGCCGTCGAGGGCGCCCGCTCGCGCCGCGCCTCCCGCAAGCCCCTCTCGCCGAGCGAGGCCCGCCGCTCCCTCAAGCACGCGAAGATCACCGCGCGGCGCATCCGCGAGGACGGCGACCCCCTCCACGGCAGTTACGCACCGCCCTGCCGCTCCTGCGACGCACTCCTCGCCCACTTCGGCGTACGCTCCGTCGACCTCACCCCCTCCGAGTAGCCATGACCAGCGCCTCCGCCTCCTACGACCGCTCCTCGGCCACCCGTTTCCCGGTCGCCGTGGACTCCGCCCTGCGCACCGCCGGCTGGGAACCCGGCCGGTGGGACATCAAGCAGGCCGAGTACTGGGCCGACGCCATGCGGGACCACACCACGCCCGCCGGTCACCGGCACACCGTCTTCCCCGCCGCCGTCGAGGCGTGGGCCGAGTTCGGCGGTCTGACCGTCGCCGGGCACGGCTCCGG
This sequence comes from Streptomyces sp. BF23-19, assembly GCF_041106355.1. Classification (NCBI taxonomy): domain Bacteria; kingdom Bacillati; phylum Actinomycetota; class Actinomycetes; order Kitasatosporales; family Streptomycetaceae; genus Streptomyces; species Streptomyces sp. BF23-19. The sequence goes on from NZ_JBGBPT010000014.1 coordinate 121,098, forward strand.
CCGCCAGATCGCCCCGACGCCCGTGCGGATCGACCCGCTCACCGGACTGCACCTCGCGCGCACCTTCGCCGACCTCGGCCGGGCGCTGTCGACCCAGCTCTGCCCGCTGGGCGTCGAGGCTGACGGCGGCTCCCACCTCGGGATCGACCGAGAGGGCCGCGTCTACGGCATCGACCACACCGGCGACTGGTACCTCGGCTCCAACGTCGACGAGGCCCTCACCCTCCTCCTGACGGGCCTCCAGCCGACCCGCCTGACCACTTAGCTCCGGCCGGTCGGTGGTACCGGGGCTCCGCCCCGGACCCCGCCGGGCGCTGCCCGGACCCGCGCCTCAAGCGCCGGCGGGGCTGGGTGGTGTGGGGCGGTGCCCCGCCGGAGTGTCTCCTCGGCTCGCGCGGTACGGCATGTCTCGGCTGTGGATCGGTGGTGCGCGCTCGTCCTGCGGGGACACTCCGCCGCGTCCCCGCCCCACGGCAGTACTTCGACAGTGGCCCCGAAGCCGGCCCGACGCGTGGGGAGCGGGGACGGGCAGGGGTGTCCCCGCAGGACGAGCGCGCAACCACCGGGAACAGCCGAGACATGCCCGCATCGCGCGAGCCGAGGAGACACCCCTGCCCGGCTCCGCGGACCGCCCCGCACCGCGACCGAACCCCGATCCGCGACACACACGGGCTCACGGGCCCGGCCTCCGACCGCCGAACCCGCAGAGCGACCCGCACCGCGACCGGACCCCGATCCGCGACACACACGGGCTCAGGGGCCCGGCCCCGGACCGCTGAACCCGCAGAGCGACCCGCACCGCGACCGGACCCCGGGGACCGGCTAGGCGGTCGGGAGGACCGCCGAGACCTTGAAGCCGCCCGCGTCCGTCGGGCCCGACACGAACACCCCGCCCAGGCCCAGGACGCGCTCGCGCATCCCGACCAGTCCGTTCCCTCCGCTCGGCAGGCCCGGTTCGGGGGCCTTGCCGTCGCAGGGGCCGTTCTCCACCTGCATGGCCACCTCCCCCGCGCGGTGCGCGAGCCGCACCACGACCCGTGCGCCCGGGGCGTGCTTGTGGCAGTTGGTGAGCGCCTCCTGCACCACGCGGAACGCCGTCTGCTCGACCTCCGCCGCGTACGCCGCCCACTCGCCGTGCACCAGCATCTCCACGGTCATCCCCGCCGCCCGCGACTGGCCGACCAGCGCCTCCAGCTCACCGAGCGAGGGCCCGTCCTCCGTACCGCAGGCACCCCCGACGGCCGCGACCGCGGCGACGGGCACGAAGGAAGGCGCGGGTACCGGAGCCGGGGCCGGCTTGGACGGCGCCCGGAGCACGCCGAGCATCTCGCGCAGTTCCGTCAACGCCTGCCGTCCCATGTCCCCCACCAGGGCCGCGTTCTTCGCGGCCCGCGCCGGGTCCTTGACGGCCACCGCCTCCAGCGCGGCCGCGTGCACCACCATCAGCGACACCCGGTGGGCGACCACGTCGTGCATCTCCCGCGCGATCCGGGTGCGCTCCTCCGTACGGGCCCACTCGGCCCGCTCCTCCGCACGGTCCGCCAGCAGCGACAGCTCCCGCTCCAGCGAGTCCGCCCGTTCCTGCAGGCTCTCCATCAGTCGCCGCCGGGCCCCGATGTAGAGCCCGAACAGCACCGGCGGCACGGTCAGCGCCACCGCGACGAACACGGAGAGCACGACCACCAGCGTCGGGTCGGCCTCCACGTCCCCACGGGTGCGCATGTACATCACGACGAAGGTCGCGGCCAGCGACATCGAGGCCAGCGTGGCCGTGATCCGCCGGGGCACCTCGGAGGAGGCCAGCGTGTACATCCCGACCACCGCGAGCAGGAAGCCCATCGCGGCCGGTGACACGGCGATCCCGACGAGCACCACGGCGATCGGCCACCGGCGCCGCAGCACGAGCGTGGCCCCCACCACGAACCCGAACAGCACTCCGACCGTGGTCGGCAGCCCCGCCTCGGCGGCGAAGGGCACGCCCTCCCAGGCACACTCCACGGCGGACACCCCGCCGAGCGCCACGTCCCACACGGCGTCCCGCCGCCGCGCCCACCACAAAGGCGGGCCGGCCCTGCCTTCCACTTCCCCCGTTTCGGTCATGCCGTCCAGCGTACGGGCGGCCTGCGCGGCGCCCCGGGGAAATACCCGCCACCGAAAAGGCGGGCACGGGTACCGTCGCGGTGAGGGCAGGTGGTACGGCATAGTAGGGACGGCCAGCTTGATCGGTACGCCGAAATGTCCGATTGAGCCACACTTACTATCCCCTGTGGTGTAATTGGCAGCACTGAGGCTTTTGGTGCCTTATGTCCGGGTTCGAGTCCTGGCGGGGGAGCTGATCGACTCCGGGTCCGGACCTTCACGGTCGGGACCCGCGTTCGTTCGGGGGCACCGACGCCCCGGTATCCTTCACGGGTCCACCCCCGAAGCCGAAGGGCACACCCGTGAGCGCCAACCGCCCGGCAGCCGTCGTCGTACTCGCAGCGGGTGAAGGCACCCGCATGAAGTCGGCGACTCCCAAGGTTCTCCACGAGATCTGCGGGCGCTCGCTCGTCGGTCACGTCGTCGCCGCCTCCCGCGAGCTGGACCCCGAGCACCTCGTCGTGGTCGTCGGGCACGCCCGGGAGCAGGTCACCGCGCACCTGGCCGGCATCGACGCCGACGTCCGCACCGCGGTCCAGTACGAGCAGAACGGCACCGGACACGCCGTCCGCATGGCGCTCGAAGAGCTCGGCGGCCCGATCGCCGGCACCGTGATCGTCGTCTGCGGCGACACCCCGCTGCTGACCGGGGAGACCCTGGCCCGGCTCGCGCGGACGCACGAGGCCGACGGCAACGCCGTCACCGTGCTGACCGCCGAGGTCCCCGACTCCACCGGCTACGGGCGCATCGTCCGCGACGCCGGCGGCGCCGTGACGGCCATCGTCGAACACAAGGACGCCTCCGACGCCCAGCGCGCGATCCGCGAGATCAACTCGGGCGTCTTCGCCTTCGACGGCGCCCTGCTCGCCGACGCGCTCGGCAAGGTCCGTACCGACAACAGCCAGGGCGAGGAGTACCTCACCGACGTCCTCGGCATCCTGCGCGAGGCCGGGCACCGCGTCGGCGCGGCCGTCGGCAGCGACCACCGGCAGATCCTCGGCATCAACAACCGCGTCCAACTCGCCGAGGCCCGCGCGCTGCTGAACGCGCGTCTGCTGGAGCAGGCCATGCTCGCGGGCGTCACGATCGTCGACCCGGCCGGCACCTTCGTCGACGTGACCGTCACCTTCGGCCAGGACGCGATCGTGCACCCCGGCACCCAGCTGCTGGGCACCACGCACATCGCCGAGGGCGCCGAGGTCGGCCCCAACACCCGGCTCAAGGACACGCACGTGGGCGCGGGCGCCCGGGTGGACAACACGGTCGCCGAGAGCGCGGTCGTGGGCCCGCAGGCGAGCGTCGGCCCCTTCGCCTACCTGCGTCCCGGCACGAACCTCGGCGCCAAGGCCAAGGCCGGCACGTACGTCGAGATGAAGAACGCGACGATCGGCGAGGGCACCAAGGTCCCCCATCTGTCCTACGTGGGCGACGCGACGATCGGTGAGTACACCAACATCGGCGCCGCGAGCGTGTTCGTGAACTACGACGGTGAGCACAAGCACCACACCACCGTCGGCTCACACTGCAAGACGGGCTCGGACAACATGTTTGTGGCTCCCGTCACCATCGGGGACGGCGCCTACACGGCCGCCGGATCCGTGATCACGAAGGACGTGCCGCCCGGCGCCCTGGCCGTGGCCCGTGGCCAGCAGCGGAATATCGAGGGCTGGGTGGCCCGCAAGCGTCCGGGCAGTGCCGCTGCCACGGCGGCGCAGTCGGCGGCCTCGGAGGACGCCGAGCGCCCCTGAGGTGAACTGACCGGAAACAGGTACGCCCGCGACGGCGTACCGTGATAGGTGCACGCAATTCGGCTGGCTCACCGTGTGCGGGACGGACGCACATGGGGGCGAGCAGCTTCAACACGTCTGAGGAGACAGTGCTGTGACCGGGATCAAGACGACCGGCGAGAAGAAGCTGATGCTCTTCTCCGGCCGCGCCCACCCCGAGCTGGCCGAGGAGGTCGCGCACCAGCTGGGAGTCGGCCTCGTGCCGACCAAGGCTTTCGACTTCGCGAACGGTGAGATCTACGTCCGCTTCCAGGAGTCGGCTCGCGGCGCGGACTGCTTCCTGATCCAGAGCCACACGGCTCCGATCAACAAGTGGATCATGGAGCAGCTGATCATGATCGACGCGCTGAAGCGCGCGTCGGCACGCTCCATCACCGTGATCGTCCCGTCCTACGGGTACGCCCGTCAGGACAAGAAGCACAAGGGCCGCGAGCCGATCTCGGCCCGCCTGGTCGCCGACCTGCTGAAGACCGCGGGCGCGGACCGCATCCTCACGGTCGACCTGCACACGGACCAGATCCAGGGCTTCTTCGACGGCCCGGTGGACCACCTCTCGGCCCTGAACGTCCTCGCGGACTACGTCGGCGCCAAGGTGGACCGCACGAAGCTCACGATCGTCTCCCCGGACGCCGGCCGCGTGCGCGTGGCCGACCGCTGGTGCGACCGTCTGGACGCGCCGCTGGCGATCGTGCACAAGCGCCGTGACAAGGACGTCGCCAACCAGGTGACCGTCCACGAGGTCGTCGGTGAGGTCAAGGGCCGCGTCTGCGTCCTGGTCGACGACATGATCGACACCGGTGGCACCATCTGCGCCGCGGCCGACGCGCTCTTCGCGCACGGCGCGGAGGACGTCATCGTGACGGCCACGCACGGCATCCTGTCGGGCCCGGCCGCCGACCGTCTGAAGAACTCCAAGGTCAGCGAGTTCGTCTTCACGAACACCCTGCCGGACCCGTCCGACCTGGAGCTCGACAAGATCACGGTGCTGTCGATCGCCCCGATGATCGCGCGCGCCGTGCGCGAGGTCTTCGAGGACGGCTCGGTCACCAGCCTCTTCGAGGAGCAGCAGTAGAACCTGAGGTGACCGCTCCGCGGTAGATCCTTTTTGGTGCGGCCTCCCCCGCCGGGTACACTCCATGAGTTGCTCGGCGAGGGAGGCCGTACCTGTTTGCGGTACGGATACTCCGTTATCGACGCGCTCTTCGTAGCAGGCCGTTCCGGCCGGGTGACTTCCGTCCATTTCCGTCACCCCACGAGGAGTGAGCATGTCCGAGGTCAAGCTTTCCGCCAAGATCCGTGACACCTTCGGCAAGGGCTCTGCCCGTCAGGCCCGTCGCGACGCCCTGACCCCCGCCGTCATCTACGGCCACGGCACCGACCCGAAGCACGTCAACGTCGACGCCCACGCCCTTCAGCTGGCGCTGCGTACCCCGAACGTCCTGCTCTCCCTGGACATGGGCGACGCCGGCACCGAGCTGGTCATCCCGAAGGCCGTGCAGAAGCACCCGCTGAAGCGCTCGATCTCCCACGTCGACTTCCTGATCGTCAAGAAGGGCGAGAAGGTCACCGTCGACGTCGCGATCGTCACCGAGGGCGAGCTGGCCGCCGGCGGCAACATGCTGGAGACCCTCCAGAACACCATCTCCGTCGAGGCTGAGGCCACGCACATCCCGACCGAGGTCACCGTCTCCATCGCGGGCCTCGAGGCCGGCGCCACCATCCACGCGTCGGACCTGGTCCTCCCGAAGGGCACCACCCTGGCCGTCGACGGCGACATCGCCGTCCTGCAGGTCGTGGCCCCGCAGGCCGAGGAGCCGGCCGCCGAGGGCGCCGAGGGCGACGAGGCCTGAGCCTCACCCCACCCCCTCAGCAGTTGCTGACCGACCGCCGTCCGGCTCCACTGGAGCGGGACGGCGGTCGTCTTCGTAGAGGAACCGAGGAGCTTTTGATGTCGGACGACGCGGCGCCCTGGCTGATCGTGGGCCTGGGGAACCCGGGACCGGAGTACGCGGGCAACCGCCACAACATCGGCTTCATGGTGGCCGACCTGCTGGCGGAGCGGATCGGCGGGAAGTTCAAGGCGCACAAGGCCCGCGCCCAGGTGGTCGAGGGCCGTATGGGCCCGCCGGGGCCGGCCAACCGCCGGGTGGTGCTGGCCAAGCCGATGACGTACATGAACCTGTCCGGCGGACCGGTGACGGCGCTGCGCGACTTCTACAAGGTGCCGCTGGAGCGGATCGTCGCGGTCCACGACGAGCTGGACATCGACTACCCGACGCTGCGCCTGAAGCTGGGCGGCGGGGACAACGGGCACAACGGCCTGAAGTCGATGACCAAGTCCATGGGCCCCGACTACCACCGGGTGCGCTGCGGCATCGGACGTCCGCCGGGCCGGATGCAGGTCGCGGACTTCGTGCTGAAGGACTTCTCCTCCACGGAGCGCAAGGAGCTGGACTGGTTCGTGGACCGGGCCGCGGACTCCGTGGAGTGTCTGATCGCCGAGGGTCTGGAGCGCGCCCAGTCGACGTACAACTCCTGACGGACACGAGGAAGCCCCCGCACCGGCC